>JAAZKM010000050.1 GCA_012799835.1 Candidatus Methanofastidiosia archaeon | reverse complement strand
CTGCCTGCCCTTGGCCAGCGGTATATGTGTTCGCTAGCAACAAAATAGGTGTGTTTATTTGTTGCCAAAGCCAGAATAATGGGATCCCAGTCATTATTGTGATTCGAGAGTATTATGACAGGTTTATCGGTAAAATTTATTTTTTCAAGTTTCAGATTGAGCTTATATTTAATGAGTGAACCTAAAAGGAATTTTAAGAAAGAAAATAAAAACTTATGTCTTTTGAAGTTCTTTTCTCTATTATTAAACTTTTTCAAATTATCTCTCCGGTCCATTGACAATTTTTCATATCTACTCTATTTCCAACAAACAAAACCCCGTCTTTTTCCAAAAGTAATCTTTGTGCGTTTTCTCCTCCAAAAGCAAATGATCCTGAGCATTCTCCAAAACGATTAACCACTCTAAAACACGGTATCATTTCAGGATTTGGATTTCGATGCAAAGCATAGCCTACAATTCTCGACAGTCGTGGATTTCCAACCATAAAAGCTATCTGACCATACGTTGCCACTTTCCCCGAAGGTATCATTCTGACAATTGAATATATCTTTTCATATAGGTTCATTCACCGATACCACCTATCATATTGGCATTTACTCTTCTCATTTCTTCTATATTGGCAAGATGTTCTCTATATGTAATGCCATAATATGTCTTACCCGTGTCATCCATCAGGAAAAAGTAATATGGTGTATTCTCAGGGGTAAGTACTGCTTTGATAGAAATAACACTGGGGTTACATATTGCCCCAACCATCAGTCCGCTGGATTCATATGTGTTATACAAATACCTCATTTCATCCGGAGTTTCTACACCCTGTATTTCTCTATAATAATAATCCAACACGTAATCAGCATAGTTTTTTGTAGCACAAGATTGCAGTGAAGGGAAAGGAGAATTCTCATCAAGTCTGTTGTGAAATACTGAAGATACTTTGTATATTTCGTTTTCATCTCCCGACTCTTTTTCAATCAGGGATGCAAATATGACAATTTCTTCCAAAGAATAATCGCTTTCAGAAATCAAATCCGATATTTCACTGTCATTCAAGACCTTGTTTTCGAAGTTTTCGAGCATTTTATTTACAATGTCTTTGGGCGTAGCATCCTCATAGAACTCATACGTATCAGGGTATAAAAATCCCTCAAGTTTGATAAACTTATTTTCATCATCTGAGATTTCTTTCCAAAATGAAACATCATAAATCTCTTCATTGCAGGCAAAAATCCACTCATCAAGACTGCAAAATCCGACTTCTTCCAGGTACATTCCCATTCTGAGCGCAGTATACCCTTCTGCAAATGTGAATTTGATAGTCTCTCTTGTGTCTTTGGCAGGTATCTCCAAAGCACCAATCAATTCATCATACGACATTCCCGACTTCACATCATGTGGACCGTACATATATTTCGGTGTTTTTTCACTGAAAAACTTCACATATAACTTAAAAATCAATTCACTTTTAATGATTCCTTCGTTCTCGAGAAGTTCTGCAATGATGTTTGTACTTGCCCCTTCGGGAATATCCACTACAAACAGTGTACCGTCTCCAAAATCTGCATTAACTTCTTTTTTAATATATCTCAGCATCACAT
>JAAZKM010000049.1 GCA_012799835.1 Candidatus Methanofastidiosia archaeon | reverse complement strand
TTTGTCCTTTAGATTTATCTCATAAAAAGATACTTATCACTGGAGCATCTTCTGGGATTGGACGCGCGACTTCCATTTATCTATCTAAGCTTGGAGCAAAATTAGTATTAAATGGTCGGAATGAAGAACGCCTTAAGTCAACTGCTATGCAATTATTCGGAAAGGACCATCAAATAGTTATTGAAGATTTAGCTCAGCAAGAAGATTTAAGCGAGTTCTTTGAAAAAATAACCAACGATGGTGTAAAACTGAATGGGCTTATTCATTGTGCAGGAATCCCATTTATTATGCCGTTGCAAAGTTTAACTCGAAATCAGCTTAGAAAAGTCATGGAAAATAATTACTACCCTTTTATTGAACTTGTGAGGCAGTATTCTAAGAAAAAATACTCGTGTGGAGGTAGTATTGTCTGTATTTCATCAATTTTATCTGTACAACCTAGGCCATATGAAACGGGATATATTGCTTCTAAAGCGGCTGTTAATGCATCTATAAGTAGTATAGCAATCGAATTGGCCAAAAAAGGTATACGAATAAACGGAATACTTGCTGGAAATATAATGACTGAAATGGTAAGAAAAACCGAGGAGCAATATGGATCAGACGATTTGCAACAGAATATTAAACAAGCGTTACTTGGCTTTGGGGAACCAGATGATATAGCAGGGGTTTGTGCTTTTCTAGTAAGTGATATTTCGAAGTATATTACTGGGAGAAATATTTATGCTGATGGAGGATTACTGTGAAGACAGTTAATTTATTTAGAGATAATAAAAAGAAGTTATATACTTTGAACGATGTAATAGATGCGTTAAAATCTGTTCACGCAAACGAATGTGATATTTTATTCGTTCATACAGATGTTGCATTTGGTACTTTAAATCCAGAGATTAGAAGAAAGGAGTATTTACATTATTTATATGAGGCATTACAAGCTTTAAATGTGGGAACAATTGTGCTACCAGCGTTTACATTTAGTTTTTGTAATAACGAAATATATGATATGAAAAATAGCCGTACTTTAATGGGGGCTTTAAACGAATATATTAGAATTCAGCCAGGTGTTGTTCGTACAAGAGATCCGCTTCTTTCAATGATTATTTTTGGTAAAGAAAAGAACATGTTTGAAAACATAGGAAAAAGTTCTTTGGGGAAAGATAGTGCCTATGATATTCTTCATAAGCATGAAAATGTAAAATTTCTATTTTTCGGTGCAGAAATTGGGGAATGTTTTACATTTGTTCATTATGTAGAAGAAATGCTTAAAGTACCATATCGTTTTCATATGGCATTTACCGGAGATATTATCGATACAAGTGGTCACATGTATAAAGATACATATAAAATTTACACAAATTGCGCAGGCGTGAAACCTGCGTGTTTCTACTATTTTGAGAATTATTTACTAGAACAAGGATTTCTTAAAAAAGTGAAACTTGGCGAAAAACCGGTAACATGTATATCAGAAAAAGATGCCTATTCTGAAACCATTAAAAAATTGAATGAAAATATTAATTATTTTCTAGAGAAACCATTCTCAATAAATGATTTAGTCTGTGAATATACTAAAGGCAAAAATGGTGAGAGAGTAATTTCATGTTAAAAAAATGGGGGGCTCTTTATGATTATAAATATTCTTGAATACCTTGAAAATTCAGCTTGTGAATATCCAGATAAAATAGCATTTGTAGACAGCGAAAATGAAGTTACTTTTAGTCAGCTAATGTATAAAGCAAAAGCTATAGCTTCATCTATCATTAAGATGAAAAAGATAAATCATCCCGTTGCGATTTATATGCCCAAGGGGGTAAATTGTATAATATCATTTATGGCAGTTGCATATAGTGGTAATTTCTATACACCTATAGATTATGAAATGCCTGTGCAACGAATAAAAAGTATAATTAATATTCTACAGCCTATTGCTATAATAACGGACAGGGCTTCTTTAAGTTCAGTTAAGGATTTTAGTTCCTCCGATGCAATTTTCGTTTTAGAGGATATATTAGAAACTGAAATTAATGATAATGCTTTGAAATCTATTCGTAATCAATTAATTGATACGGATCCTTTGTACGTTTTATTTACATCCGGTTCAACAGGAACTCCAAAGGGTGTTACAATTAGCCATCGTTCAGTAATCGATTATACGGAATGGGTTAGCGAAACATTTAGTATTACGGAAAATGAACGCTTTGGTAATCAAGCCCCTTTTTATTTTGATAACTCTGTCCTAGATATTTATTGTACATTACGGAATGGAAGTACGATGTTTATTATTCCAACAAAATTATTTTCTTTTCCGGTGAGATTAATCGAATATTTAAATGATAAAGAGATAAATATCATTTTTTGGGTGCCTTCTGCTATGTGCTTAGTGGCGAACCTGAGAGCTTTTCAAGGTATTGTGCCTCAATACCTAAAAAAAATATTATTTGCTGGCGAAGTAATGCCTAACAAACAGCTTAATATATGGCGGAAATATATTCCGGATGCATTATATGCAAATTTATACGGTCCTACTGAAATCACTGTTGATTGCACTTACTATATCGTGGACAGGGAGTTTAAAGATGATGAACCTTTACCAATTGGTATTCCATGCCGCAATTCTGGAATACTTATTCTTAATGAAGAAAATCAATTAGTTGGTCAAGAAGAAATAGGAGAAATCTGTGTTAGAGGAACTTCTTTAGCATTAGGATATTACAATAATCCAGAAAAAACATCAGAGGTTTTTGTACAAAATCCACTGAATAATGCTTATCCTGAAATAATATACAGAACAGGTGATCTTGCAAAATATAATTGCTTTGGTGAAATAGTTTATGTGTCTCGCAAAGATTTCCAGATTAAACATATGGGACATAGAATAGAGTTGGGTGAAATAGAAAATGCTGTAAATTCCCTTGATAAAATTGAATCGTGTTGCTGTCTGTATTGTAATAATACAAGTAGGCTTATTTTATTTTATCAAGGACAAGCGGATAAAAAATATATTATTGATGGGATTAGGGCATTGGTTCCAAACTACATGATACCGAATAAATTCATACAAGTCGATAAGATGCCAATTAATGCAAATGGTAAAATTGATAGACAGAAGTTGAAGGAGTTAATAGATGAATCCAGATAGTCTATTGAAAAGAATCGGTGATTTGAGATATCATAATAAAGACTTTTTAACCAATGCATACTTTTCAACTG
>JAAZKM010000003.1 GCA_012799835.1 Candidatus Methanofastidiosia archaeon | reverse complement strand
TGATTATATTCAAATATTAGGGAACAACAACTATTTTTACCTTCCCTATAATTGTCGATATTTATTATTTTTTTTTCCACAATTAACGAAAGATTTATATACTGAAATGTATATATTTATTTATAATTATGTCATGAAGGGCATAATTATAGGAGTTGAAACTAATGGGTGTAGAAAAAACTTATCTAGATCTTGTGGATATAATAAAATCTGAGATGGGCGATGCCAAGAGTAATGCTGCCTCCCGTAAAACGATAGAATCTGCTTTGAAAGAAATTTCAACGAAGTATGGTGTTGGCGCTGCATCTAAAGCTTACGATTCATGCAAGCTAGATTCCCTAGGCATGTCCAAACCAATGTAAGAGAATTCATATAAGATATTTTTTTAATTTCTTATATTTTTATATTCTATAATAAAAATTACTATTGGATTAATTTGAATATCCTTTTCATATTTTCTATAATATTTTTATCCTTTTTATCTTGTGTTGTTTCTTTATACTGTACTCTGATAGAATAAAGATTTTTTGGGGATTCACTAGGCGATTTAATTATACTATATTCTGTATCAACTTCAAAATAATAGAACAACATTTCTTTTCCTAAAAAATCCATATTATATGAATATGCTCCATTTCCTTCATCATTCATCTTTACAATATAAAATGAGTCATTGGCATCTTCATATTTATAATATAAATAAACATTTGAGGAGTTAGTATCATTTATCCTCATTGTTATTTTAAACAAATCAGATACAACTGCTTCTTCAGGAGTAGTGTTTGTAATTAAATTTGCATTAGTATCATAGGTATTCTCTAATTTTTCTGTCTTAAAAAATTTTTTATATGCAAAATTATTGGACTTATCAACTTCATTAATAATATTTTCTTCATCAATTATTACTAAAACTTCTCCAGCTGCACTTGTCGGAATAAAATAAATAAATTTTTCTACGATCTCTCCTGGATTCAAAGACATGTATATTTTTTCTAAAAGTGAACTATTTACATCTATCTCGTAAAATGTGACCGAAAAGTTTTCAGTTTTACTATTACTTTTATTTTTTATTTTAGCTTTAATTTCAAATAATCCATTTTCTTGCTCATCAATATTAATATAATACGGGTATATTATTAAATCAACTTTTTGATTTATTTGTGAATCATTTTCATTAATAATGGAATTTGGACTTTTTGGAATATATAGGTCGGGTAAATTGTTTATTGTCGAAGTAAGAGTGTTATTTAAACTTTCTTTTTGAGCCGGATAAGTATTTGTAGATTTTATAGATACGTTATATATCCATATATTGTTGTTTTCATTTTCTTCATCAATATTATTGGCGTAATCTAAAACAAAATAAAGTGTGAAATTCCCTTCGTTTTGCGGAGTCCAGCTAAAATAGATGCTTGAACTTTGTCCAACATAAAGGGATGGAATGCTAATTGTTTTTAATTGATTTCCAGACTCTGGTGGCCCATTAAAAACTGCTAATATAAAACTTCCAGCATTTTTTTTCCCAGAGTTAGTCACAATCATCTTCGTAAGTAACTGCTTGTGAGGTCTATATTCCCCCGTTACTTCTATTGTGGAAAATTTTAAGTCTGGCTTTTCATGTAATTCATTTGGAATAGCCGTATCTCGAGGAATCACATTATGTTCCAATTGAGCCCCAAATAACTGAGTTATCATTTTTCCATAAGGCCCACCATTTATTATTCCTATCCCTATTTCGCTGTACGATGGATTTAATATGTTTGCTCTATGAGTGGGGCTGTTCATAAGTGAAGAATGACCTGCATCTATGGAAGGATTGCCGCATATATTTTCTGCTAATGCAGTGAAACTATAACCAGCATTTCTAGCTCTATCCGAAGGAGTTAGCCCATCAGGATTAACATGACTGAAAAACCCTCTATCAATCATATCCTGACTATGAGAACGAGCGGCGGAAGCTAAAGATGGATTGATGGCGAGGGGTTTTAGGCCATGACCAAGCCGTTCATTATTTATAAGGCTAAGCATATAATTCTCATCGGAGCTATCTGAGTAGATAGAGGGGATGGTACACAATATTAATATTGTCAAAATAAGTATTATTTTGACTCTATTTTTGCGCATATATGGCAATATGAGCTTATCTTTTTAAGAATTTCTAAATTAAAAATAGTTTCAATCTGAAATAACATTATAATTTAAAAATAAATTAATAAAAAAAAAGAATTACCTTACAATAAGCTGAGCCTTTTCTGGTTGATATCTCCAATCTTTTGCTATTCTTCCCCTTTTAGCATAATATTTCCCAAGTCTTCTAATTTTAGCTTCAATGAGGTTTAATCCTCTTGTTGAATGGAGATCTTTTGGATTAAGCTCAAGATGCTTTCTTAGGTTGACGGCTCTAGCGATAAGATTGAAAAGGTCCTCAGGGTATTCGCTTTGGAGATTGTTCTCCGTTAGTATTTCATTAATACTTTTACCAGCGACGAGTCTTACATCAGGAATTCCGTATTGGTCTCTCAACACTATTCCTATCATGCTGGGCCCATGACCTTCTTTTGACATAGTAGTTACTAAATCAACAACCTCTTCTGGCCTTTTGTCAATCCAATGGGGCATCGTTGCCCTTACCGGTTTTTTTGAGCCGGATTTTCCTCTTCTTCTTGAATGCATTCTTGCCATTCACTCAACTCCACTTCCAAGGTACATGGCCAATTTTTCAAGAGCCTTGCCTCTATGTGAGAATTTATTTTTCTCGATAGTAGTCATCTCACCAAATGATTTAGGGCTTTTTTCTGGAATGAATATAGGATCATATCCAAATCCTCGATTCCCCCGTATTTCATTTGAAATTGTGCCTCTTGAAATACCTTCAAAAATATGTGGGCCATTTTTGTATAGGCCAACTGTAGATTTGAAGTAAGCACTTCTATTGTTCTCGTTTAATAGAAGCTTTAGTACACCATCGTTCCCGATAGTTTCTTGAATGTACCTTGAGTACGGTCCAGGAAAGCTGTTTAGTTTGTCTATGAACAGTCCCGAATCTTCTAAAAAGAAGGGACTTTTAAGCCTTTCGTTACAGAAATCAATACCAAATAATACTATTTCTTTAAGGTCTTTAGCTTGGATTTCTGGATAATCAATATCCATTTGAATTAACTTAATACTAAGATGTTTTAATATCTCTTTCGCTTCTTTGAATTTTCCTTTATTCCCGGTGATGAAGTAAATTTTTTCCATGTATTTACTAACAATAACCCTTATAAAAAAATTACTTAAAAATACATTAATGAAACAACGTAAGAAAGATGGCGATTCACAAAATCTAAAAATTATGGTAATTGGAATAGATGATGAAAATTTTAAAATCTTAGAAACTAAACCCCATAACTTAGATCTAAGGACTCTAGCAATTGGATATGATAAAGAAAAATTAAAATTTTTAAAGACAGAGAAAAAATTTTATGTCAATAATACACTAAAAAATAAAATCGACTTTTCTGAAAATATCCAAGATATCTCAAAAGTAGCTTCAAAAATTGAAAATGAGTTTAGTGACTTTTTTAGTATAGCAAATATAGTTTTCATTTTAACAGATTTATCCAGTACAAACATTAAGTTGGCCTCAATTTTACTTAAATTGGCAAATGATAGTAAAGCCATTTCCATACCCGTCATCAAGGCGAACAATGTACTTAGTGTAGGTAAAGAAACCTCAAAAGAAAAACTCTTAGAATTAAAAAAATATTCAAATTCTTATATTATACGAGAAGACGAGCAGAAATCAATTTTTTCTAGAGGGTATTCTCCGTTTTGGGAAAAAATCGAAGGATTATATTTATCACTCGCACTTCCTAGCCTTGTTAATATTGATTTTGCTGATTTTAGGACAGTTATTAATAAAGGGGGTGCTTGTTACATAGGTGTAGGGGAAGGAAAAGGAGATCAAAAAACAGTAAACTCGTATGAAAGGGCTTTAAAATCAAAATTTGATTTAGAGCTAGAAGATGTTAAAGGCGCACTAATAAACATCATAGGAAATAAAGATTTGGCTTTAAAAGAATCCACTAATGTGACTGGCCACATAGAAGAAAGGATTCATAAAAGTGCCGAGATAATCTGGGGGGTATCTTTAACAGATACTTCTCCTGATATATTGAAAGTTGTAATTGTTCTAACAGGAGTAGCATATCCTGAATTAGAAGATTATTTACCTTAGTTTATTTCTATTGGCGGTGCATTTGGCCTATCCTCTGGAACTGTAGGGGTTAGAATATTTTGATTCATTAGTAATCTCACCACTTCGTCTATTATCTTCCCATTTTCTTCAATTTTGGCATCTGTAGATTCAGCCGGAGGTAGGTCGGGATCAACATAAATCCACCCTTTATTTCTATTACCAAATTGATCATATAGAAAACTTATATCGGAGGTTTTAGTCTTACCATCATAAAAATCTATTACAGCTTCAAAAGGATAATACTTATCCGTACCATAGTGTTTGTAAACATATGGGCCTATAATAACTCCTATGATTATACCATACTCCCCGTCTCTTTTATAATCGTAAAGAACACATTCTTTGTAGAAATCCGTAGTAATTGGATACTCTCCTGCATTTATATATTCTTTTTTGAAATTAGAGAAATTTCTCCAAACTTGAGAGTCATATTTGTGTATTTTTTTTACTTCAAATCCTCCCTGCTTATCTAGATTCCAATATTCTTCACTCAATGTTCCAGAGGTGTACCGGTCCCATTTATCTAGCACTCCATCTTTTCCCTGATCCAAAAAGATCGATTTCTCAAAGGGATTTTGGAGAGTTATTGCTATATTTTCAGTTGTCATTTCATAACCAAAATCTGATTCGGTAACGACATCAATTAAAAATTTATTTTTCTCAAATATTTTTAGGAATAAGTCTGCGAGATTAATGGCATCAGTTGAGGCCTGTGGAAAATTGATTTTCATAAAGTCTGATACTTTTTGGGGAAGTTTATTTAAGTAACTATTATATAATTCCTGTCTTTCTTTTGATTGGGCCTGAGTAGTAATTACATTAAGGATTATTTCATTTAAAGCTGTCTTTGTGAAACTGTCCTTTGAAATTAAATTATTTAATATTGCAATATTTTGATCTTCAGGAAATCCCCTATATTTTAGATAATTTCTACAAAAATCAAGATTCTCAGGAGTTTTTAGGTCAGATGTTAATTCTCTATCAGTTGAAGGATCGATAACTAACATATTGAAGTCATAATATCGTTTTGAACCCTTAAATGCAAGATCAATATAATAGAGATCTCCTACCTTTTTGATTTTACCCTCGTTAATTTTTTGAGTAATGTATGATTCTCCGACTATACCTTTTGATTTTTCAAACTCTTCTATTGAAAGTCTAGCCTCATACTCTTCTAAATTACTTGATTGACTAGTACAACCTGTAAAGAGTATTGAGATTGTGATAATGGCCAAAGTAAGATACGTTAAAATCTTAGTTATATTACCCACCCCAGAATATTAACAGAGAGGTTTTACTTGTACTGTATAATCTATCAATTGAAGAAGCATTTATATAACTTTCACTATTTCTAAATTCAGCAATCTCTCTCGGACCAACATAAGAATATTTTACATTATAATTATCAATCATTGAATAATTTCCAGAATAAAGGGCTTTTATATCTTGGCTTCGCTGAATATAATCCCAACTACCTGATGCATAACCCCCTTCAACTGTTTTTAATCCAGATACTTTTCCAATAATAGGGGAAGTAAACCATGATGAAGCAACAGTAATATTGCCGAACATTGAGTTATCTCTTAAATATATAAAAGCTGAATACTCTTCGCTTCCAATCATGGGTTTGACCTTAGATACATATTCCGCAGCAGAAAAGGATGAAATTATCATAACTCCAATAATAGCTGCAATAATTGCTTCTTTTTTTTTATCTTTAGCAAATTCAAATAATGCAAACGAAGAATAAAAAGCTATAGGGTAAGCTAAAAATTCAAGAAAACGAAATGGAAGTAGGTCTAAGCTTGCAAGATAATTTCTTGAAAATACGAACGCTATAACTCCCCATGAAAGTAGCATTAAATCTTCATTTTTCCCTCTTAATAATAAAAACACAACACCCGGTAATGCTAGGGCCATAGTGATGTATCCAAGTTTTACAGGATAAAATGATAGTTTAAATATCCCCCCATAAGGAATGTTTGATGCGATACCATGCTTTAAAAGCTGAATGCCCCAAGGAAGAGATATAATTATTGTAATTAGAGTAAAAAAACAAAAGTTTTGGATTTTCGTTTCCTTATTGGTAAGATATAGCAACAAGGTATACATTGCAATCGATAAATAGAAAACAATAAACGAAAGTCCATGTGTGTAGAAAACTGCAGAAGACAATACTCCAGATAGGAGTAGATATTTTTTTTCTTCAAATCCTAATAAGTACGTAAGAAAACCGAGGGGAATTAATATCAAGGCAACGGATTGTGGTGAAGCTATTATCCCTCTATCAAGGGATACGGGCATGACTAATACAAAAAAAGATGTTAGAATACCTACTTTCTCACCATAAAATCTTCTTATAAATAAAAACGTTGAAATTGTGGACAGCGGAAACAGTATAGAGGGTATTAATCTTGCTGTGTCAGTAAGAGATAATCCAAATTGATTTAATAGTTTGTACAATCCTAATAAAATAATATGAAAAAGTGGGGGGTACGTATGGGGCCTCCCTTCTGGACCAAAAGAAACAGGATCAAACGTAAAAAATCCATTTGAAAAGTTTTCTACTATTCGCATATGATACCATATGTCCCAAGATAACGGATAACGAAATCTACCATATAAGGGATACGTTTCACATAATGAAAGTGTAACTATTAAGGCTATTGGAATAATAAAATATTTTAAGCTTTTTTTTTCAGGCAATGCCATCAGTATTTCAAATAGGCATCTTTTTATATACTTTAGCATGTATATGAAATGAGGAGACATATATGAAAAAAAATATTATTATTATGGGGGCGGCTGGAAGAGATTTTCATGACTTTAATACGTATTTCAGGGATAATCCTAAATATGAAGTTGTGTGTTTTACAGCAACACAGATACCAGATATAGAAGATAGGGTTTACCCTAAGGAACTTGCAGGCTCTTTATATCCAAACGGAATACCGATATATTCTGAAAGTAGATTAAGGGAATTAATTAAAAGATATAATGTGGATAAAGTATTCCTTTCTTACAGTGATATTTCTCATAATTATGTTATGGATAAAGCATCAATAGTTCTTTCAAGCTGTGCCGATTTCTCTATATTGGGGCCTAAATCTGTAATGCTAGTATCTAAAAAACCTGTCATAAGTATATGTGCAGTAAGAACTGGAAGTGGCAAAACACCAACAACAAAAAAAGTTCGAGATATACTAAAGAACATGGGATTAAAAGTTGTTGTCGTTAGACATCCTATGCCGTACGGTAATCTCTTGAAGAGTGCAGTTCAAAGGTTTGAAACTTACGCAGATTTAGATAAAGCAGATTGTACAATTGAAGAGAGAGAAGAATATGAGCCGCATATAGAAAATGGAACGGTTGTGTTTGCAGGCGTTGACTATGAAAAAATATTAAGGGAAGCAGAAAAAGAAGCTGATGTGATTCTTTGGGACGGTGGAAACAATGATCTTCCATTTTTCAAACCAGCCT
>JAAZKM010000048.1 GCA_012799835.1 Candidatus Methanofastidiosia archaeon | reverse complement strand
TAATTAGCAATTCAATGTAGCTCTGGATATAATGTGTAATTAATTGAAATTACATTTAAAAAAGCAAGGCTAAGGGAAATAATAAAACATCTTTTAACATAATACACTAGTAAAAACTATTATTTAGATTATTGAAATTAGACTCTGAGATATAGTAATTAAAAGAAATACTTAAATACTTTGTAACTTAAGTATCATAGGTGCTCTAATGGTATATGCATATGTTTTAATAACAGTTTCAATTGGAAAAATAAAAGAAGTGATTGAGGCTGTAAAAAAAATAGAAGGAGTAATAGAGGCAGACGTTATAACTGGCCCCTATGACGCCATAGCAAAAATAAAAGCAAACGACTTAGGAGAACTAACTAAAACAGTGATACAACAGATTCACTATATTGATGGTGTAATTGATACTACAACTGCTATAATTATATCTGTTTAAATAATAATTTATTTTTTGGTGATCCATTGAACAAAAGCACGGCCATATGTGACGTTTCTCTTTTTGTTTCTAAAAGTAAATATTCTCAAGCTGAATCTTTGATGAAATCCTTGCATATTGAAGAAGTCATAATGCCTGAGGAACTTGTAGACATACTTATGAAAGTCCATAGAGGAGAAGAACTATTAGGCGAGCAAGTTAGAGTTTTATCTTATTGGGCTAAGGGTCCAGTTCCAAAAGATGAAGAGATAAGAACTTTTTATGATACGCTCATTGAAAAAGGAATTAAGATTAGAACAATAAAAGAATATGTTCTAAAAAAGGAAGTGGAGTTTGGGTACACAAGACTTAGAGAGGGTATGGAAAAAGATGAAATGCAAGTCTACAATAAGAGTTGGAGAAATCTTTACAACAAATTCTCTGAGAATATGCCAGATCAAACTGCAATTATATGCTCAAAAATTATTTCTTTATCTCTTGTGTTTAATGAGAAAATAGTTGCAGTTAATAAAAAGCTATTAAAATTTTTATACGATTCAGGACTTGAAGTTTCAAAAGTTACATCTAAAATAGAAATTGATAGTAATATAGTAGAACACAATACTATTTTTCTTAATGTGTATGGACCAAAAACATTTGAATCATTATTTTATGAAATTAAAAATTCAATAAAAGAGGGCATAGAAATACAAGTAGAGTTAGAAAAGGATGTAGGCTCAATCGTAATGTTAAATTTATGAATCACAAAAACTACTATTATTTTATCATTCATAAGATATAAATATATCTGCTATATTTTTTAAATAGAAAGCTTTTTATATCACTTCTAATACATCTAAAAATAGCTATATTTTTAATGAGGTGTAAATTATGGCAGAGATTAGACAACCAATGAGTGTCCAACCTGAAGGCGCTCAGAGATTTATGGGCAGAGATGCTCAAAGAATGAATATTCTTGCTGGAAGAATTGTAGCAGAAACAGTAAAAACTACACTTGGTCCAAGAGGTATGGATAAAATGCTCGTGGATTCACTTGGAGACGTAGTTATAACAAATGATGGAGCTACAATCCTTAGTGAAATGGACATTGCTCATCCAGCTGCTAAAATGATTGTTGAAGTCGCAAAGACGCAAGATGAAGAAGTGGGAGACGGTACAACAACGGCTGTTGTCATTGCTGGGGAACTTCTAAAAAAAGCCGAAGATTTGCTTGACCAAGATGTACATGCTACCGTCATTGCATCTGGTTACAAGTTAGCGGCAGAAAAAGCAGAAGAAATATTGAAAGAAATTGGTGACAAAATTACCATAAATGATGATGAAATCCTTCTTGAAATTGCAAAAACTGCAATGACAGGAAAAGGTGCAGAAAAATCAAAAGATACTTTAGCACCTTTAGCACTAAAAGCAGTAAAGCAAGTTGCCGTGAAAGAAAATGGAAAATATATAGTTGACATTGAAGACATTAAAGTAGAAAAGAAAGAGGGCGGAAGTGTAGGGGATTCAAATCTTATTCAAGGATTAATCATTGATAAAGAAAGAGTTCATGACGGTATGCCAAAGAAACTTAAGGATGCTAAAATAGCTTTACTCGATTGTGCTCTTGAAGTAAAAGAAACAGAAACCGATGCAGAAATTAGGATTACTTCACCAGATCAACTTCAAGCATTTTTAGATCAAGAAGAAGCAATGCTAAAGAAGATGGTAGATCAGATAGAGGCATCTGGTGCAACAGTAGTTTTCTGTCAAAAAGGAATTGATGATTTAGCTCAACATTACCTTGCAAAGAGTGGAATATATGCGGCTAGAAGAGTTAAGAAGAGCGATATGAAAAAACTATCAAAAGCAACAGGTGCAAGGATTGTTAACAAGGTATCTGATCTTGAATCAAAAGATCTTGGTCACGCAGGATCCGTCGAAGAAAAGAAGATTGGCGGAGACGAAATGACATTTGTAGAGGGCTGCAAGGATCCAAAATCAGTAAGCCTATTGCTAAGAGGAGGAACAGAGCACTTTTTAGAAGAAGTGGAGAGGGCCCTTGAAGACGCAATCAGTGTTATATCCACTGCAATTGAAGATGGAACAATATGCGCAGGCGGTGGAGCTGTTGAAATGGAATTATCAAAGAGGCTTAATGAACATGCGGAAAAGATTAGTGGTAGAGAACAATTAGCAGTTAAGGCATTTGCACAAGCAATGGATATTATTCCTAGAACATTGGCAGAGAACGCAGGCATGGATCCAATTGATACTATAGTTGCATTAAAAGCTTCACACGAGAGCAAAGACCACAAGAGATTTGGAATAGATATCTTTGATGGAAAAGTTAAAGATATGATGAAAGCCGGAGTTGTGGAACCGCTTAGGATTAAGGAACAGGCAGTTAAAAGTGCATCTGAATCCGCCATAATGATATTGAGGATCGATGACGTTATCGCCGCAAGTGGAATAGGCAAGAGAAAAGGAATGGGCGATGAGGACATGGATATGGGCGGAATGGGCGGTATGCCTGGAATGATGTAAAATAAAAAAAATTTCTTTTTTATATTTTTATTTACTATTTTTAGTTAAACTTTTATTACTTTAACATTAATTTTTAAAATATGGAATGTGAACGAATTTTAGATAAACTAATATCTCTTTCTAATAAGGAAAATTTATACGGAATGTCAAGATATGGTATAAATACAAGCAATGCTTTAGGTATTCCAATTCCAAAAATAAGATTATTAGCAAAAGAAATAGGAAATAATCATATACTGGCTTTAGATTTATGGAATACTAATTTTCATGAAGCAAAAATTCTTGCCAGCATGATAGGAGTTCCTGAGATATTGACATCAGACCAAATGGAAAATTGGGCCAGAGATTTCGATTCTTGGGATGTATGTGATCAAACTTGTAACAATCTTTTCTGGAAAAGTCCATTAGCTTATTACAAATCTTTTGAATGGTGTAGGCGAAATGAAGAATTTGTTAAAAGAGCTGGTTACGTTTTAATGGCAGTTTTAGCAGTTCATGATAAGAAAAGAAACAATGAAGATTTTTTTAGATTCTTCCCCTTAATATATGAGGGTTCAACAGATGAGAGAATCTATGTCAAAAAAGCTGTTAACTGGGCCCTTAGACAAATTGGGAAGAGAAATAATGTTTTAAATAAAAAAGCAATTGAAGTTGCAATTGATATAAAAAAAATTAATTCTAAAACAGCAGAATGGATTGCTAATGATGCATTAAGGGAACTACAGGACATTAAGATATTACAAAAAATTAAAAATAAATAATTCAAAAAATGAAATGAATACTTTTTTGTGATTATAGAATATCAAAATATTACTTTAAAAAACTATTTAAATACAAATTAAAATATTCTATACGTGAGCTTAACATCAATCATAATTGATTTTTTTTATAATCCTATCGTTCTTCCGACTTTTATAGCTTATCTAGCCTCAGTCTTTGGGAAAATAATATATGAGTCATTAAAAAAGAAACATTTAGTTGTTCAAGTTGCAATTCAAGATGGCGGCATGCCTAGTTCACACACAGCAATAGTTATTGGATTGTCAACAGCAATATTTCTGTATGAAGGGATGTCTACTGTATTTTGGGTTTCTTTGTTGTTTGCATTCATTGTAATGAAGGATGCAACTGGTATCAGGTGGGAAACTGGTCAACAAGCTAAGGTTATCAATCAGATTTTGAAAAAACTACGTATGGGGAAAGTTATTGATAAAGAACTAAAAGAATTACTGGGCCATACTGAATTACAAGTAGTTGGAGGGTTAATTGTTGGTATCATATTTTCTTATTTGGGGCATATGATATTTTTTAGATAAATAATAAAATTGAAAACACATTTATTTGAAATTATTCATTATAATCTACCATATCCATTTTTTTTAAAAGCCTTTATTTTATCACTTTTTTTATGAATTTAAAATAACTTCTAACAATGAGTTTTTTAAATGAAGTATATACATCTTTTTGCATGGGTACTGATTATATTACTGTTAAGGGCGCTTCAGAACACAATCTAAAAAATATTGATGT
>JAAZKM010000047.1 GCA_012799835.1 Candidatus Methanofastidiosia archaeon | reverse complement strand
GATATATCTTCTGAAGGAGACTATATAGTTTGTGGATCATTGGATAATAATTTTTATTTTTTATCCAAAGAAGGCGATCTTTTGTGGAAATATCCGTCAAATGATAGGGCATTATGTGTAGATTTAACACCTGATGGTTATTATATAGTAGGGGGTTCAAAAGACAAAAAAGTGTATATGTTTTCTAAAGAAGGAGATTTACTTTGGTCCTTTGTTACAGGAAATACAGTTGAATCAGTTGCACTATCATTTAATGGATCAAAAATAATTGCAGGATCTGACGATGGAGCGGCTTATTTTTTATCAAAGGAAGGTAGCCTACTTTGGAAATATGAAACTGGGGCCCCTGTTACAACAGTCGCTATTACCCCAAATGGAGAATATATTGCTATAGGTTCAAATGATAAAAGTATATACTTTTTGTCAGAAGACGGTAAAGTTATTTGGAAAATAAAAACTCTGGGCGAGATAAGTTCAATAGATATGAGTTTTGATGGGGCTTACATTGTTTCTGGTACGAAAAATGGTTGGATTTATACTATATCAAATTCCGGAGAGATATTAAATAAAACTAAGAAAAATAATGGAGTAGTAAACGTCAAGATCACCCCTAATGGAAATTACATAGTAGCCGGCTCAAGGGATGGAGGGGTATATGCTATGTCAAATAATGGTAAACTGTTATGGCAATCTCTTGATGATAAAGGGATATACTCTGTAGCCATTAATCCAGATGGAACTAAAGTTGCAGCTGGATCTATGGACACCATCTACATATTGTCCAAAAATGGAAAGGAAATAAAATGCTACCAAACTTACGATGACAAATATTACTTGTATTCCATTAACTCTTTAGCAATTTCACTTGACAGCTCGACATTGGTATCAACTTCTAGGGAATGTATTTTTTATTTTAATCACGACACGAAAAAAGAATTTGATTTAAATGAATGCGTACCAACTAAGAAAAATGAATCGACAGACACATGTTTTCAAAAAAAATTATCCGAATTAAACGAAAATCCTAAGAGAAAAACTAATGAAATAATAAGCATTCTGCTTAGTTTTTTTAGAATTAGATAAGAAGGTATAATATTAATCATATTTTTGACACACTGGACAAAAATATGAGGATGACCCAAGAATATTTTCTTTTAGTATTTTATTGCCACACAATTTACATTCATTGGTATTTTTACTCACGAGCCTAACATATTTTCCCGAATTACCATAAAGATCGTATTCGTCTGAACTTCCACCAAGTTCAATTGCAGAATTTATTGTCTTGATGATAGAATCATAAAGATTGTTTCGCTCTATTTCCTTAAGATCAGATACTTTTCTTTTAGGATGTATTTTTGCCATGTAAAGAATATCATTTATATAGGCGTTTCCAAGGCCAGACATTTCTTCTTGAAGATTTAGTGCAGCTTTAATTGATTTATTTTCATTATTTGATAAAACATGTAAAAAATAGTCTAATGTAAATTCTGATTCATTTGGAGAAATACCAATATTGCCGGCATATCTGTGAACTTTTTTCTCTTCTAATGTGGCAACTACTATAAATGCGTATAGGAAAAGATTTAGTGTGACTATGGAACCATCATCAAATTGAAAACTAACATGGTATTTTGGAGGTAATGGCAAATCTTTTTTGATATACAGAAATTTACCTATTATTTCGCCAAACATTAAAATACTGCCATTTTCAAACTCTAAAAATATCCACTTACCTTTAGGGATTATTCTTTTTATTTTGGAATTTAATATATCTTTAGTTCTATTGTCAAGATTTGACATTCCCTGTTTAATTGTGGATTCTAAGTGTTTGGTCAAAATGATGTTTGTAATTTCTTTTCCCAGTAAATTTTCTTTCATTTGTTCTGATATCGTTAGTATCTCAGGTATTTCCAATCCCATAAAAACAATTAACTAAGGAATTATAGGTATATAGCTTTATTGTTTCCAAAATGTGCTATCAAAAAAATACAGGACCGGGCATATTTATTTATAGCACATTTTGGAAACAATAAAGCTATATACCTATAATTCCTTAGT
>JAAZKM010000046.1 GCA_012799835.1 Candidatus Methanofastidiosia archaeon | reverse complement strand
TAAAGTCCAATGATATAGTTGGATTTTTTAATTATTAAACTATAAAAAAAGGTAATTTAAATGAAAAAATTTTTAAAAAATATTGGCAAAAAAATTACTTGCCCTTTACGTATGGAAAATATTCAATTTACAAGTGAGGAGTAACATAAAGTGTGGGGTATAAAATACTTTTTAGGAGGAGAATTATGAAAAACAATTTGAATATTACCTCATCACAAAAATTAATGGTTTTTGTTTTGAGTATGTCAATCTATGGTTTAGCAACTCTATTTACAGAATTGTTACCATCTTTTTATATAGGTATAGTCGAGTTTTCAGTTGAATACTTTTTATTTATACCTTTAACATTAGCAATTTTATTTGATCCGATGAGTGCAGCTTTAGGAGCAGCAACAGGAGAAATTATTTTTTCAGAGATAATGTTGGGTCAATTTGGCGGTATTGGAGAAATTGAAAAATTTATTAGAATTACTATGGCTGTTTATGTAGCAGGTCGTTTAGTAAATGATCCATTAAATAGAAAAAGAATTGTTTTAGCAGTATTTATTGGTTTGTTATTAGACCTGGGTACAGGAGCTTTAGTTGATATTGCTAAAGTGCAATTTGGTATTGAAGAATTTGAGGCAGTAGCAGGTTTACCAGAATCTGTTTGGGCAACAGAAGGATTTGCGTTTTTAAACGACATTTTATTTTCAGGTATACTATTTGCGATACTTCCTACGGTTTATTTAGTTCCTAAACTTTATGGAAAAATTGAACCATTATTAGGCACTGAACCAAGAACAAGAGAAAGTGAAATGGAAAAATTTGATTTATCTTTGTTTATCAAATTGTTAGTAGCTGGTGTTGTTGCTTTAGGAGTGGAAATGTTGTCAGAATCAGGTTTTGAATTATTTAGTTGGGAAATGGAATGGGCAGAATCAAAAACTTCAATTGTTATATCTATGGTCTTAGCTTGTCTGGTTGCCGTTTTTGCCATACTTGCAGTTAGAGAAAAAAATAAAACTTCTAAACAATCTCAATAAAGATGAAGGCGATAAATGTAAGTTTTAAATATCCAGCTTGTCAAGATAATGTTTTGAAAAATATCAACTTATCAGTTAAACCAGGCGACTTTGTTGCTATCGTTGGCAATAATGGAAGTGGGAAATCAACCTTATGTAAGGCTTTTAATGGCTTGATTCCTAAATCAATTGCTGGCCGATTTGAGGGTCAGATAATTATTGATGGACAGGACATTGTAGATTTAACTGTTGGACAAGTAGCTAAAAAAGTAGGCTATGTATATCAAGATTTTGAAAATCAAATAGTAAGGCCAAAGGTATTAGACGATGCTTCATATGCGTGTCTAAATTATGGGATGGTTGATTATCTTGAAAGGGGAGAAAAGGCACTAAAACAAGTTAAACTTGATGATAAGAAAGATGAAAATGTATGGGAGCTATCAGGTGGGCAAACCCACCTTTTAGCCCTTGCAGGAGCCTTATCTCTAAGTCCAGATATACTCATTTTAGATGAACCTATCGCACAACTTGATCCTTTAAGGGCTGATATTATTTATGAAATCTTAAAAGAGTTAAATCAAAAATATAAAAAAACAATAGTGGTTATTGAGCATTCAACAGAATATATAGCTCAGTACTGTAATAGAGTAATCCTAATGAAAGATGGACAAATTTTATGGGATGAGGAAACAAAAAAAGCTCTTCAAATGGTGGATGATTTAATTGATTCAGATATCTTTCCTCCACAAGTAACTAGAGCAGCCAAAAAAGCGATGGACAAAGGTGACTTAAAACAAGGTCTGCTACCTATTAATCTGCATGAAGGATATGAAATGTTTAGGTTTTTTTCTTATAAACCTAAGAAGAGAAAACTTTTAAAAAAGAACGAAAATGAAAGTATTATAGCCATAAAAAATGTGACAATGGCTTACAAGACTATTCACGATGAAGCTAATGTTATTTTTTCAGATTTGAATTTAGATATAAAAAGAGGAGAAAAAATAGCTCTTATAGGTTCTAATGGTTCTGGCAAGTCAACGTTATTGAAAATGTTGGTAGGATTAGTTAAGCCTTTAAAAGGGGATATCATAATAGAAGACAAAAGCATAAAGGACATGAAGATAGACCAACTGGCAAGAACTATTTCGCTGGTTTATCAAAATCCAGAACAAATGTTTATTATGGATAGCATAGAAAACGACATATCTTTTTCTTCAAGAGTAAGAAATATCGAAGGATGGGAAGAAAAGTTAGAAAATTTAATTAAAAGATTTAGCTTAACTGACTTAAGAAAAAGAGATGGCAGACTTTTATCGGGAGGACAAATGCGTAGAGCTAGCTTAGCAATTGGCACAGCTCTTGACCCTAAGATTCTTCTTTTAGATGAACCAACATCAAATTTGGATATCAAAACTAGAAAAGAAGTTATGAAACTCTTAACAGAGATAAAAGATTATACCGAAACTGTAATCATAGCTACTCATGATATGCAACTTGTTTGTGAGTGGGCTGAAAGAGTAATAGTTTTACATCAAGGACAAGTGGAAGCAGATGGCTTCAGAGATGAAATATTTGCTAATAGTGAAGTGTTAGAAAAGGTAGGTATTAGACCACCTCAGATATTTCACTTAGCTAAGAGTTTGAATAAAGAAGCATTAGTTTATACAATAGATGATTTTCTGAAAGATTTTGAGGTGGATTATGAGCGATGAAAAGAAAACAGCAAAAGAAAATATTTTAGAATTTATTTCGATGGATAATATTAAAAATCAAGTTATGAAAAACGCTTATGGTAATACTGACACACCTATTGCCAAGATAGATCCGAGGGTTTTAATGGTTTGGTATTTGTTTTTTGCGATAGTTCCTTGGTTTGTTAACGATGTAATTTTTCTGCTTGGAGCTTTCTTTTTGGTTTTGTTTACCACAATTCAAGCTAAAGTTACAACTCTGGTAATATTTTTGTTTGCTTTAGGTGTGTTTTCTCAAACTGGATGGCTTTTAATATTAACTTTTGTTTTTGGAGGCGATGGAAGTGCAATTATTCCACTTTTAATATTGACACTTAAGGTTTCTACCGTCTCACTAGCATCAATTACAGTATTTTCTGGTATGGATCCTGATAATTTAGCTAAAGGATTAATGTGGATGAATTTTCCAGGAAGGATGAGTTTTTCTATTTCTTATGCTTATAGGATTTTGCCAACTTTAATTTCTGAATTTCAGAATATTCTACTTTCATATCGTATGAGAGGTTTGGCACCAAAGTCAGATACTTTTAAAGGAAAGATTAAATATGTGATTTATCAAATAAGGATAATTATGGATTCTTTTTATCCTCTTCTACTTAATACTGCAAAAAGATCAAGAACAACTGTAGAAGCTTTAGAGATGAAGGGCTATACTTATGCCTCTGCAGATGATAATGCTAAAAAATTAAAACTATCAACTTTGAAAATAGGAGCTAATGATTTACTGTTTGTCACTTTTTCATTATTATGGCTTTCTATTACAAATTTGATATCAACTTTAATATAGGGGGGGAGAATAAAATGAAGATAGATTTTCATACACATGGTAAATTAGCTAAGTATTTATATTTTTCTAAGGAATATACCAATAGAATGTTTGATAAAGCCAGGGAAAGTGGACTTGATGCTATTTGTTTGACAGAACATTTTAATACTGCTAATTTTGATGAACTTTATGAATATGTGCTTTCGGTATCAAAAAGAGATGGAGATACCTTGGTTGTTGCTAATGGATTAAGAATCTTTCCTGGAATAGAAGTGGATATCAAAGAGGGTGGTCATTTACTTTGTGTTGGGAAAATTGATGATATATTGTCAATTAGAAAAAAACTAGTAAATAATCAAGAAAGAGATAAATTTGTAACATTTGAAGAACTACAAAAAATAATCAAACCGTATTCAATTTTATTAGGTGCTGCTCATCCTTATCGAACTAGTGAATTTTCAAATATTCCATGTTTGCCAAAAGAGCATTTAGAAAAATTTGACTTCGTAGATTTAAACGGAAAAGATTTAGCTTTAGAAGGTGTTGATGCTGAAGAAAAAGTTAGAAAATTTGCTAGTACAATAAATAAGCCTGTTTTAGCAGGAAGTGATACCCATCAAGAAAAGCATTACGGAGTAGTATATAATATTTTTCAAAAAGACTTTAATACAATTGATGGTATTTATAAGGAAATTCTCCAATCCAATTATGACATTTATATAAGCGATAATATAAAGGAAAGGGTTACTTTAGCTTTATATATAAAAAGTTTGTTAAAACAGATAGATGCTCTTGGTGGCGATTATGTTAAGGCTACTTTAAAAGGATGATTTACTATAAGTGATTTTCAAATGAATAGATTTAGAGTTAATATCGAATGATGGAAAAAATAAAATACGAAAGTTTAATAATTTAGTAATAAAGATAGTAGGGGATTACTATTTAAAAATGAAAAAATATAAGGAAGCTAGGTTTGATAAATATATTTTTCTTTGCTTTTAAAATCTATGTTTTATATATTTGCCCCTATGCTTTTGCTATGCTAGAATTAGAGTTAATATTAGCGATTGTTTTATCGTGAGTTAAAATAATAAAATATAAGGAGGATAAAATGCTAGAGATTAGAGATACCATTTATGCTTTCAGTAAGAACGCAAAACCTGTTGCCCACATAAAAAGTGGAGATACTGTAAAATTCATTACCGAAGACTGCTTTGGAGGACAAATTAAAAGTGAAGACAAACTTGTAGGTGCAATAGATTGGAGCAATGTAAATCCAGCGACTG
>JAAZKM010000045.1 GCA_012799835.1 Candidatus Methanofastidiosia archaeon | reverse complement strand
AGCATCATTATCTCAAGTTTTCTAACTACTACACAAATACTTGGAACTTCAATAAAAGAGGTAGAATAACTTACTAAAGCAATGGCTGAAACAGGCACAATGATGAAATTTGAAAAAGGGCCGATAATGGATGTTCACAGTATTGGCGGAGTTCCAGGGAACAAAACAGCATTACTCACTATCCCCATAGTCGCTTCTGCAGGCCTTTACATACCTAAGACATCCTCTAGGGCAATAACATCTCCTGCAGGAACAGCTGACGTAGTTGAAGTCATATCCCCTGTCGATTTTTCCCCAGAAAAGTTAAAAGAAATTGTTAACACAACTGGGGGGTGTCTTGCTTGGAGTGGTGTCTTAAATCTAAGTCCTGCAGATGAAAAAATTGTTGAAGTTGAAAGAAGGCTTCATCTAGATCCAGAGCCTATAATTCTTGCTAGTGTTTTGAGCAAAAAATATGCAATGGGAGCAGAGTTTGTGTTGATTGATATCCCAATGGGCGAAGGAACAAAAATCAATACGTGGGAAAGTGCAAGAAAACTTGCATCTAATTTCACAGAACTTGGATCTTCACTTGGAATGCATGTTGAAGTCGCTGTTACATATGGAGGACAACCAATAGGGAATGCTGTTGGTCCAGCACTTGAGGTAAGAGAAGCTCTAATGGCTCTTGAAAAAAAACAGAGTGGGAGTCTCACCGAAAAGGCTATTGGCCTTGCAGGCATACTTCTTGAACTTGGAAGAAAAGCGGAAGTAGGCAAAGGAAAGATTATGGCAAGAGAGATTCTTGAAAGTGGAAAGGCTTTGGAGAAGTTTAGAGACATCATAGATGCACAAGGCGGGCAATCAGATATTAAACCTGATGAAATACCAATAGGAAAATTTAGCGAAGCCATCCTCTCTGAAGATTCCGGATATATTACTAAAGTTGATAATGGTACCATTATCAAAGTAGCTAAGATTCTTGGTGCACCATTTGATAAAGGTGCAGGACTTTTACTAAACTATAAAGTCGGTGACCGTGTAGAAAAGGATGATGTCATAGTAGAACTATACGCAGATAGTAAGGAAAGGCTTTTATCTGCGAAGAAATTCCTGGATTTCAATAAAATATTTCAAACAGAGGGAATGATTCTTAAAAGATTTCCTGGGCTTAAGGTGATCTGATGGAATATGACTATTATGGACTTAAACATAGAAGGCTCTTAGAAGAAGCAAGGAGAAAAAGAGAGGATGGGATACTCCTGTTTTTTACTTTATTGTTATCCGCCATGTTTTTATTTCTAGTTGGATTTGGATCTTCTGCTATTCTCATTTTAGCGGGAGCAATTGTCTTGTTGCTAGGCGTTTTGCTCTTTATGTACGAAGATTCCCAAAGCAAGAAGATTTTGCATAAGGCATCTGAAATGGAAAGTCCACCTGCAACTCCTATTGAAAATGAAGTAGAAAGTATCATAACAAATCTACTTATTGAAGGAATTTCTTATCTTATGAAACAAAAGTGAAATATGCTTATTAGAAGTTCCTAAGACTTACAAAGCAATTATCAGAAACATTATACGAAAAATAATTCATAATATGGATTATTTTAAAGCCTTTAAAAAAGGCGGTAATGGATTCAGAGGCCATTATTAGATTGCCAAAGACAATAATACGTAAGAAGTGTATGCATTAAAAATTATCCTGAAAAAGTGATATCTTATTCACACTTTTTTATTAAAATGTACCATACCGAATATAAAACGTCATGATTGTCATCCGCATGTGACTTTAAGTGTCATTGACCTTAAAAGAACTTAATCACAGAAATTCTTTTAAATATAAATCATACCACTATTCTGGTGATTAAATGAAAGAAGAAGTATTTTATGGAAGAGGTATGAAAAAAATAAAATCAGACTGTCCTGAGGTCTATGACGCAATTACAAAATTAAATGATGTGGTCTACAATGGAAAAGTTCTTGATTACAAAACACAGAAATTAATTGCAATAGGCATCGTTACGTCAAAATGCGATGAGAGTGCAACTGAAAAACAGATGAGGTCTGCAATGAAAGAACTAGGGGTAACTCCTGACGAAATAACAGATGTTTTGAGGGTGGTATTACTTCTTTCAGGTATGCCTTCATTTACAAAAGGTATGAGGATTTTAGAGGATATAGTAAAATAATATTAATAAATTTAATATTTTTTTTATGCATAGAATAGGTTTTCATATATCTGTGGCACAGGGATTTTTGAAAGTCTTTGATGATGCAAAAACACTTGGTGCAAATTGCTGTCAGATATTTACTCATTCCCCAAGAAGCTGGGCATTTAATGTGGTATCGGAGGATATAGGTAAATTATTCAAGATTGCATATGAAAAAAACAATATTAAACCAATAGTAGTGCATGACTCATACTTGCCCAATCTTGCCTCTAAAGATTGCACTATTAGAGATAAATCCATAGATTCTATAAAAAAAGAACTTATTTCATGCAATAGAATGGGCATAAAATTTTTGAATATTCATCCAGGTTCACATAAAGGTCAGAATAAGAAAGAAGGATTGAAGCAGATATGTGAGTCTTTAAACTCAATTGAGGATTATGTCGGGGATGTTACATTACTTTTTGAAAACACTTCAGGAATGGGGTATGTTTTAGGATCAACTTTTGAAGAGCTTAAATATCTACTTGACAATACCAATTTTCAATGTGGGGTAACACTTGACACATGCCATCTTTTCACTTCTGGCTATGACATATCAAACAGCGATGCCCTTGAAAACACTCTTTCAAACTTTGATAAAACAGTTGGTTTAGAGTGTCTTAAAATTATTCACCTAAATGACTCCCAAGGGGAATTCAATTCAAAAAAAGATAGACACGAACATATAGGTCTTGGCAATATAGGTCAGGAAGGATTTAAAGCTATAGTAAATCATGAATATCTAAAAAACATACCCATGATAATGGAAACGCCGGTAAATGAAAAAAGAGGGGATAAAGAAAATATTACTTTTTTGAAGGGAATGATAAAGACTTAGGATTTCTGCGGCTTTGAATATTCTTATCCCTGTTTTGCTTTTCCCAAACTTCAAGCGGAATTGCATACTGTTTCTCTACTTTTTCTCTGTGTATGCTGTTGTAAGTACAAAATGGATAAACTTTGCCACCTGGAACTGCATAATGTATTGCACATCTTTTTACTCTTTCAATATCAAAGTTGTAGGGATCTTGGAAATGCATACATCCGATTAGCATTGTACGGTAACTAAAGTCAGCCAATGCATCAACATCTCCTTCTTTTAAAACGCTTAATAAAAGTTTTTTAATGTCAAGATTCTTTGGTTTATTCTTTAAGTCTATTAAGTGAGGCAATTCTTTAGTTATCTTTGCAATTGCTCGTGTCTTACTAATTTTACCTCCGCCCTCAACTTTTTCAGTTAAATCATTTAATAATCCAAAAAATCCATCTACATCGATAAAATGTGTAATTGGAGTAAGCTTTCCGTCGTCATCAACAAATACATACGTGGCCACTCCACAATGCTCGTGGCATGTAAATCTAACTTGAGGTGTTTTTCTCCAGGCTTCAATGAAGTTTGAAAAGGCGTTGACACTTGATGGCGCATAGAAATCTTCTGCCAATATCTCTCCATTTGTTTGTTCTTCAACAAGTTTTACAAAATCAGGTATGGTAATCCTCATTTTTTCCAATTCTTCAATATCGATTCTGCCTGCAAATGAAACAGGTTGGAAATTAATCCCTCTAACAATATCAAGATTGTTAACTCCGAATCTTATTATATCGCCAACTTGATCATCGTTAATACTTCTAACTAAAGTTGGAACTAAAACAACGCTTGTTAAATTGGCTTTTCTGAAATTTTCAAATGCTTGAAGTTTAATCGGAAGCGCATTAAATCCTCTGGCAGCAATATAGGGTTTTTCAGTTATCCCATCAAATTGTAAATACACAGTATTGAGTCCCTTTTTCCTAAGTTCCTTACAAAAATCTAGATCTCTTGCGAGACGTACCCCGTTAGTTGCAATCTGTGCTAGTGTGAATCCTAATTTTTTAGCCTCTTCTATAATTTCAGGAAGATCATCCCTAATTGTAGGCTCTCCCCCTGCAAATTGAACAACCATACAAGGAACAGGTTTTTCATCCCGAACTAGTTTCATCATTTTAGATAATTCTTCTCTTGAGGGTTCTAAAACATAACCAGCAGTCTGTGCATTTGCGAAACATATAGGGCATTTCATATTACATCTATTGGTAACGTCTATATTACATAGAACAGTTGGCGTGAAATGGGATGGACATAGCCCGCAGTCATATGGGCAACCCTTTTTAGTTTCTGTATGTGGATTATCTAATTTCGGTCCATCAACATGATACTTTTTTGCATGTTTATACATTTCATAATCAGACCAATAAATATCCTGGAATTTGCCATGTTCTGGACAGTTTTTTTTAATGAGTACTTTGCCTTTACTCTCAACGATATCTGCATCGATGACACTGAAACAAACAGGACATATGGATTGGGTCTTATCAATAACTTCTGGCATGTAACCACCAATAGAATTAATAGGATATCCTAAAATTATCTTTAAAAGGTTTTGCTTAATTAATTTTTAGATATTTTACATTGATTAACTAATAATTTAAAGATTTTATCATAGAGTTATACTATAAATTAAAAATTCAAAATAATTAAGTTATAATTTTAACTTTTTTCCTACCGACCTCAAATGCATTGAGATTTAAATCAAGCATCTTTGGTATACTGTCCTTTATTGATTCAATCATGGCATCCTTTGAAATTAAATTACATACCTCATTAAATGCACCTAGCATTACAATGTTTGAAATAATTTTTGTTCCAAGTTCCGATGCTATTCTAGTTGCATTTACTTCGGCCAATTTAAAGTTACCTTCAATCTTATGGTCAGGGATTAGTTCAGGATCATAAATTATAATGCCTTCTTTCTTTGTTCTTAATGCATATTTAAAGAAAGCCTCTTGACTCATGATTATGGAGACTGTTGCAGATTCAACTTTTGGATAATCAATCTCTTCATCTGAGATGACCACTTCAGAACGTGTAAATCCCCCTCTTGCCTCAGGACCATAAGATTGGGTTTGGACCACATTAAATCCGTCAAAAACTGCTGCCTTACCAACTATAACACCCGACAAAATTATCCCTTGACCTCCAAATCCACTTATCCGTATACCGGCTTTCATTTTAAATCACTGTAGAATTTTTTATATTTGGTATTGAAATCCTCTTTTTCAATATCCACAAATTCACCTATTACCATCTTATCCGTAGTTTTACCTTCAGCCAGCATTTTTTCATAAAGCTTTATATTAATAGTGGATTCCTTGAAATGTTTTGTCATATCTAGGGTTGTACCCATTTTATTTAATCTGCCGTAAGATGTGGGGCACGGAGACAAAATCTCTACAAATGAGAATCCTTTTTTCTGCAGGGCTTTTTTTATTGAACTTATGCACTGAATAGGGTGGGCTGTTGTCCATCTAGCGACATAGGGCGCTCCAATAACTTTCGCCATCATGGAAAGATCGATTGGATATTCTATATTTCCATAGGGAGTTGTCGTTGTTTTTGACTTCAATGGAGTTGTTGGAGCCACCTGTCCTCCAGTCATCCCATATATAAAATTATTAATAGAAATAACAGTAAGATCAATATTTCTTCTTATAGCATGCAGAAAGTGATTACCACCTATAGCTCCACAATCACCATCACCAGTAAAAACAACAACTTTCAATTCCGGATTTGCTAGCTTAACGCCTGTGGCATAAGCTATTGCCCTCCCATGTAAAGAGTGGAGTCCATCTGAATATATGTATCCTGGAATCCTAGATGAACATCCAATACCCGAAACAAAAACAGTTTTATTTATGTCAATGTTTAAGTCATGAATTGCACGAAGAGTAAAATTCATTACACTTCCTATCCCACAACCAGTACAAAATATTGTAGGGAGCATGTCTTTTCTAAGATATTTTTCTATAATCAAACTATTGGAAATAAAACTCAATTTTTACTCCCCTCTATGATTTTTAAGATTTCATATGGCGTATGTATCGCACCCCCAATCTTAGGGGCAGATATAATTTTAGCATCCCTATTAACAATCTCCCTTATGGGGTGAATCATTTGACCTAGATTCATCTCTGGAACAATGATAGTGTGCGCATTTTTTAACAAATCCTTCATTTTTTCATAGTTGAAAGGCCAAATTGTAATAAGCCTAACATGGCCAACTTTTATGCCGTTTTTTCTAGCCATTTTAACTGCACTTGCCGCAGGCCTTGAAGTAGTACCATATGAAACAACTATAACTTCTGCGTCTTCTAAAAAAGAATCTTCATAATACCATATTATGTCTATATCATCACTAACTTTTTCAATTAATCTTCTTACTAGTTCTTCATGGACCTCAGCGGATGTTGTTACGGGAAATCCTCTTTTATCATGAGTAAGGCCAGTGACATATGTTTTGTAACCTGATCCAAATGGCGCGAATTCGGGGACTTTTGATGATCTTGTAAATCCAGTTCCATATGGCCTATATTTGTCAATCCCGATTGTAGCAGGCACTCTATCTTCGACTTTTATATCTGTAATTTCAGGCAATACAACTTTTTCCCTCATATGTCCTATTTCAGCATCCATAAGTAAAATAACTGGCACCCTATAATCTTCAGAGAGATTAAATGCTTCAATTGTTAGATCAAGAGTTTCTTGGACTGATTTTGGAGCAAGTGCGATTATTTGATGATCACCATGAGTTCCCCACATAGCTTGCATCACATCGCCTTGTGCTGCTTCGGTGGGTTGTCCTGTACTTGGTCCCCCCCTCTGTACATTAACGATTACACAAGGAATTTCTGCCATACATGCATATCCTATACACTCTTGCATCAATGAAAATCCTGGCCCGCTTGTTGCAGTCATAGATTTTACGCCTGTGCAAGATGCACCAATAACTGCCGCAATACTTGCTATTTCATCTTCCATTTGAATATAAACCCCACCTAGCTTTGGCATCCAGATTGCCATACCTTCCGCAACTTCGGTGGCAGGAGTTATGGGGTAACCTGCAAAAAATCTACAGTTTGCAATCAATGCACCATAGACTGCAGCTTCATCACCCTGTATGAAAAGATTTTTTTTCCCTAAAAGTTTGATAAATTCATTTGTCATTTTTATCCTCCACAATAATTGCGAAATCTGGGCACATAAGCTCACATAAGTGACACTTTATACAGTTTTCAGGGAATTTTACTTCAGGAGGAAATACTCCTTTCTTGCTTAATTTTTCTGATTTAACATAGACTTTTTTAGGGCAGTATTCCACACACAAAAGACATCCTTTGCAGTATTTTGTGTTGACATGAATCAAAAAATCACCATAATAATGTTAAAAGGAAATTTAAGCCTTTTATAAAGTTAATCATTTAAATTATTATTTTGATTTTGATGATAAAAACAAGAGGATACACGCCCAATAAATATTTTATCGCCCATATTCTATATGGGCCTTAGCAAGATGTCTTGCTGAAAGAGCTCCCATCAAAGATATTTCTCCTGCCAATACGGCAGCTGCACAGATCTCTGACAGAGCTTTTGAGTTGTCACCACTGTTCTTACCTCCACCATAAATTCCTAGAAGCTCTAAGGCTTCCTTCTGAGTTTCAATTTTAGTTCCCCCACCAACAGTTGCAACTTCTAGAGAAGGAAGTGTTACGGCGAAATAGACGCCACTAGGATCCTCTTCAACAGTAGTAAACCCTTGACTCCCTTCAACTACTTGAGCAATATCTTGGCCCGTGGCCAAAAAAATTGCAGCAACAATATTTGCAAAATGTGCATTGAATCCATATGAGCCGGCCTGGGCAGATCCAATCATGTTCTTTCTATAATTAACGTCAATCAATGTTTTTGGATCAGTTTTAAGTTTAGTTTCAATGATTTTTTTTGGAATAACTACTTCAGCAGTAATACTCTTTCCTCTCCCTTCAATTAAATTCATTGCAGAAGATTTTTTATCAGTACAGAGATTCCCCGACAGTGAAATACTCCTCACGTCTTGAAATTTCTCTTCTATTATTTTTAATGCAGCATCGGTACCAATTGTTACACCATTCATCCCCATGGAGTCACCCGTATCATATATAAATCTTAAAAAGAGATTTCTCCCCACAAGATATGGAACTATTTTTTGAAGTTTTCTAAATCTAGAGTCTTTTTCTGCAGCTTCTTTAATCTCATCAAAATTATTTTGAATAAAATCATTTACTTTATAAAAATCTCTAGAAGAGTTTAACTTCAGAATAGGGGCTCTTGTCATCCCGTTTCTAAAAATAATAGTTATGGCCCCTCCTGATGCGGAGATAACAGAGGCCCCTCTATTTGTACTTGCAAGAAGGGCTCCTTCGGATGTAGCCATTGGTACATAATATTCTCCATTGGCGTATTTACCATTGATTTTCAAAGGACCTACAATACCCATTGGTACTTGTACTGTACCAATCATATTTTCAATGTTTGTTCCAAAAAGATTGTCTGGATTTACAGAGTATTTTCCTATATGCTCAAGAGAAACTTTTCGTATTTTCTGAATTGCTTGTCTTCTTATCTCTACAGCTTCTTTAGATGTCTTAGTGAAATTTTCAATTTGATATATTTTAATTTCTCCAGAAATTACCTTAGCTAATATCTCCTCTTTTTCCATTCAATCCTCTCATGGATGGGCATATTCAACTATTGGTCTGAATTTATACCCATAACAAATTATCCCATCATCATTATATTCCATTATTTTTCTTGTGACCATTTCAACTTCCATACCAATTTCAAGTTCTTCAGCTCTAGCATCTGTAATCTGAGCAGTTATCACTGGCCCTTCCATCAACTCTATTAAAGCTACAGCATATGGAAGATTATATTTGTGTTCCTTTGGAGGGCTATTGATATTTGTAAATGATATAATCTTTCCTCTTCCGGCGTATTGATAATTCTCATTATTTCTGCTATTACATTTAGGACATACCGCTCTATTTGGAAATGACAATCTACCACAGTCTGTACATTTTGAGCCAACAAGCCTATATCTTCTTATTTGTTCTCTCCAATGCCTTGGTACATTCATATTAGTCCCCCCTCTTTAAAACACACACAGATACCGTTGCACCACTACCACCTATATTTTCAGCCAATCCTATTTCAGCATCGACTCTGCCATCTCCTCTAAGGCTAGAAACAAGCTCGCCTATTTGATATACTCCTGTTGCACCAACAGGATGGCCTCGTGCCTTAAGACCGCCGTAGAGATTTAATGGGAGTTCCCCTCCGATATAATGTTGACCCTCTAACGCCATCTTTGTACCTTGTCCTTTCTTTGCAAATCCCATATCCTCTAAAGATAAAGCACTCATAATGGAAAATGCGTCATGGATTTCTGCAATGTCTATGTCTTTTGGCGTAACTCCTGCCATCTTATAGGCTTTCTTACTTGCCTCAACTGCAGCAGAAAGAGTAGTTATATTTTTTCTATCATGAACTCCTAGGGTATCTGTGGCAAGCCCCACCCCAGATACAAGTATGGGTGTATCAGTAAATTCTCTTGCTTTTTTTTCGGAGCATAGGATTACTGATGCTGAACCATCACAAATTGGAGCACAGTCCATAAGGGTAAGTGGATCTGCTATTATAGGGGAGTTAACGACTGCTTCAAGGGATATTTCTTTTCTATACATAGCATGTTTGCTGAAAGGTGCGTTTTTGTGTGATATGACTGGAAATATTGAAAGTTCTTCTCTTTTTACGTTGAACTCATGCATATAACGTCTCATGACTAATGCATTAAGCGCGACAAAAGACACGCCATGGAAGGCTTCATAATCTCTGTCAGAAGCATTTGCAAGAATAGATGTTGTCTTTGACGGCAAGACGTCGGTCATCTTTTCTACTCCTGTGACTAACACATAATCATACATGCCTGACTTTATTCCTATGTAACCTTCAATAAATGCTGCCCCCCCAGATCCACATGCTGCTTCTACTTTAACAGCAGGTATTGGTCCAAGACCGGCAAAATCCGCTATTAATGCACCAAGGTGCTCTTGCTCTACAAAAGATCCAGAAGACATGTTTCCCACATAAAGCGCATCTACTTTGTCGATACCACTGTCCTCAAAAGCCATCCATATAGATTCTATTGCAAGACTTCTTAATGATTTTTCCCAATGTTCCCCAACTTTACTAAGCCCTACTCCGATTACTGCAACATTATCGCTCATTTGTTCACGCCCTTATCTTCTTTCTATATCTTGCATATTTAGCATAGTCTATTTCTTCTCTTCTTTCAATATAAGATTTAACTGAAGGCGCTTTTCCTTTTCTTTCGGCAAGCTTGTCTGTAACTTCAAGTGAAAATGAGTCGCTTCCTGCACCAGAACCATAGGATGTGCAGAAAATTTTATCTCCTTCTTTTGCTTTGTCAAGAACCGCTGCAAGGCCTAAAAGAGCGGAACCTGCATAGGTGTTTCCTATATAAGGCGATACTAATCCATCAAGAATTTTTTCCTTTGGAAATCCAAGAATTTTTGCTACTTCCAAGGGGAACTTTCTATTTGGCTGGTGAAAAATTGCATAGTTATAGTCCTCAGGCTTAGTTCCAAGCTCTTCCATTAAGGCTTTTGAGCTACTCAAAACATGTTTAAAGTATGAAGGTTCTCCTGTAAATCTGTTTCCATGTTTTGGATAGTGCTCATGCTGCCTTCTCCAAAAGTCTGGCGTATCTGTAACATATGATATAGAGGCTTCTATAATGGCTAAGCTTTCCTTAGCACTACCTATGATATATCCGGCCCCTCCAGCAGCAGCTGTATACTCAAGAGCATCACTTGGTGCACCTTGGGCTGTGTCAACACCTATTCCAAGGGCATACTTTGCCATACCTGATCCTACAAAAGCAATGCATGCTTGTATAGTCTCGCTACCAGCCTTGCATGCAAATTCCCAATCCGCGGCATTGACAAATGGCGTAGCTGCAATCGCTTCCGCTACAATTGTTGAAGTCGGTTTTACAGCATAAGGCTTAGATTCAGAACCAACCCAAACTGCCCTCAAATCACTTGGATTTATACCTGCCCGTATTATGGCATTTCTTGCGATTTCAATGGCTATAGTAACAGAATCCTCATCGGCACCTGGAACTGATTTTTCTCTTATTGGAACGAGATTTGGGTCATTTCCCCAAACTCGTGCTATTTCCGTGTTTTGTATTCTGTACTTAGGGACGTAAGCACCATAACCTATAATACCCACTGACTTATTAGGTTTCATCAAATTCCTCTCCTAACAAAGATGATTTAATATAAATAAAAGAGATATAATTGGTAAGATGTATTGATGGAAAATAAAATATATATAAATATTTCGGTATTTGTGAAGTGTCCTATCGTCAAAAAACGTTATTCTTTGATTTCTTTTATATAAATTGACTTTTCGTTGTTGAAATCAATCTTAACTTTGTCAAGATCTATTTTACCAATGACATTTGTTCCGTCAAATTCCTCTCCTGTTGGCCCATATGCTTCATCATCTTTTAATCGGACCCCTATAAGCCCTTTGTGTTGTCTAGACATATTTGTTACCCCAACATCTCCTCTGGATGAAATGCTAGTGGGAGAATTTTCAGGTATTAAACTTCCTGCATCAATACTCCCCCCTTCAAATGCTACAAGAGACACGCTTGGGTGCGCAAATTGGATATCCAATTTCCCGATAGATTTGTTGATAAGGCCAGTTATTTTTCTAAAATATTTTACAGTGTTCGGTGCCTTATCTTCGTATAGTTTAACTTCAATTATGTTATTTTTATCAATACCTAAAGTTTTTACAGCTTTAGCTTTCAAAATTTCTGCAGTATATGATGGCTCTTGTTCAACAATAATTGCGGTATCAGAAGTGTCCCCTACTCTCTCATGCTTTATTTTTTCTTCACCAAGAATGCTTTCTGCCTCTTTTTGGGTTAATCCTAGAAGTGAAAGGCTATGGGGGCTAGTTTTGACAGATATCGTATCGCCTTTTTTCAACATTTCGATTAACTCTGATCCAAATATGACTGTTCCCACAATAGAATGATTGGGTGTTGTAATTCTTTCCTTTTTGTATATGTAAACAACGCCTGTATTTTTACCTTCAATTCTAACTGAAACAGAGTTCTTTTTTCTTAGATTAGAATTTTCAGATTGAACATCAAATCCAATTAAACCCTTAGAAGCAATATAGGATTCAGTTACTTCATCAACAGTTATTTGCCGATCCTTAGTGAGGGAAAAAATATGTTCCATCGCCATAGGAGTGTTTTCATTTAATTTTATTAACACGTGAGTAAATATTTTTTCTCCATTCTTTGGTTTGTAAGTCAAATCAGTTGTAGTTTCAAAATCTCTTTCGACAGTAAACACTTCAACTGGCTCTATTGAAATTATAGTGTCCCCTTCATCTATACGAGGCAAAACATGCCTTCCTTGAGTTATCTTACCTATTGTATTTTTTGTACCATAACTCCCTTTTTGCATTTTTTTTGAAAGAGCTATGTATGTTGTATTACTATCAAATCCTGCTAAAATAAAAAATACATCCCAAGGGCTATACATTTGTTCTTCTTTAGAGGGTATAAGGGCTGTTGGAACAGATCCTATTGCTATAAGTGTTGAAGTCTTCCATCTCACACTTTTACTCTCAAATTCTTTAATAATATCTTTAAAGAGTTTTCCTTCCTCAGAATCTTTAATTTTAATGACAAAAGACCCCTTATTTGTTGTAACTAGAAATTCATCAAGGTACGAGGATTTTTCCGTCTCCTTTTTTATTATGCCTATGGCAGTTCCTTTTTGATAAGTAATATTATTCTCAAAAAATATTTGATCTAATGTGGCACCTTCTTTT
>JAAZKM010000044.1 GCA_012799835.1 Candidatus Methanofastidiosia archaeon | reverse complement strand
CTATAAAAGACCAGGTTAGGATTTGGATATTTTTTAGATCTCATATTGCACATCTTTGACTTTATGAGACTATTATAAATATTTTTAGAGCAATCACTGTTATTGAGCAAAAAATCCATGATACAACCACTTATAACATCTGACGTTTCAATGCCTGGATTATTTTCTGATTTTTTTTCTATACTAATATTTTTTATGCCGCAATCCTTAGCAATATTTTTCCATTCACGATCTAGATACTGAGGTGCATCGATACAATATTCATATTCTTGTGAATTTTCATTTCCCACAAGAGCATTCTTTGAAGTTTCTATGTGGGTTTTTTCAAAATAATTGAAAAATAATTCATTTTTTGCAGAATTAATAATCTTAGTTTTTATTTTATTAGTCAACGCTTCCCCACCAGTTGAAGCTGGTACTGCAGAAATCTCACTAACAATATTATATTTTGTTGATTGAAAATGTTGAGGTTTTGTTATGGTTATAAATATTGAAAAGTCTACAGAAAAAATTTCTTTGAATTTTTTAATATTTCTTATAAATTTATCCCATTTTAACTCCTTAACTCCAGTTTCATGTTTGGAAAAAATAACTTCTTTCTTAAGTAAAATGTAGTTTTCTGGAGTAAGTTTAATCCATGAACGAATATAATAATCTCCTTCATTCCATACCCCACACTCATCTGAAAAAATTAGATACTTCATAAATCAGTTTACACTTTGTTCATTAGGCTAACATTATACTTTCAAGATTATGTCTTCGTTCAAATCTATTTTATTTATCGATTGCCTTTTGCTCGATTATGAGTTTTACATAACATTTGACAGTTTTTAATATTACTCTTTCCTCCCTTGCTCCATGCAGACACATGATCGGCATCCATTTCATTAAAACTCCAAATCTTATTTTTATTAGCATCGTGCCCAATAGCACAAAGTGGACAATTTGACTTTCCCTTTTTCTTTGAATTGGCGCTCTGTGTTATGTAGACTGATTTTTTAATTGCTTCGTCAAAAACTCGAATTTCAAGTAGTTTTGTATCAATAGAACCACCAAGAACATATTCAAAAATGCCCCTACGGTTTGTAATATAAGGATCCGCATAAAGTTTTTGCACTTCTGCTGATACTTTTTCGGGATTATATGATTTTTTGTGATACGTTTCATAAAGCTCCCCCCACTTAAGTCCGCGCATTTCGCTTTTAACATCAGAAAATACACCTGAAATCCAGTCAATCACGCTATTGAAATATCTTTTTAATTCGTTGATGTTTTTGTCGTGTCTATGAGCAGACATATAATCGTCAATATTCCCCTTGCTTACCCAATCCAAAGCTCGTTCTAAAAATTCTTGGCGATTGGCACTACCCTTAATATAGGCACTCCATTTTTGAATATTTGTATTTTGGCTATTACTAAACTCTGATTTAGCAAGGGTGACAAATGCTCCAGAATATATAGCATTGAGTGTTTCTTGATTATTTAGAGGAACACTGGGAATGTTAATTGTTTTAAACCACTCTTTTATTTCACTTTCTTCACCCTCGCATTCATAAATAGTTAGCCTTGTTTCTAAGATCTTACGTTGTTTATCCTTTGACATGCCACTAAAATATTGCATATTTTCATTTTCATCTTTGATGGCAAACTTGTCGGTGAGAAATCTGCCAAGGCTTGTGATGCGCTGCTGTCCATCCAGAACCTCTAAGTTCTCGTCTGAAATTTTATTAAAATGAATTAATCCTATTGGATATCCCTTAAGAACTGAGCCGATCACGGCCATTTCTTTTTTACCACCATCATGAGCATAAATATAATTTCGTTGATATTCTGGTTGAATAGTTAACTTGCCAGACAAACCGAACAAGCCCTTGCCCTCAAGCTCGTTATAAACAAATCCGTCACAAATTTGTCTTACGGTTATATCGGTTTTTAATTTTACTATCATATCCTTTTGTGTTTAATAAAAATTCGAGTATAAAGTCTTTTATTATTTACATACCCTCTATCTATTTTTCCACTCCATTTTAGATTAATTAATTCTGGAAGTAATCCCTCTTTAATATTATAATCGCTTCCTAAAATTTCGAATTGCTCAGGAGAGTATTTATCTAGAAACGTTATAGGAACACCCATAACTCCATCATAATCGCTTGGAATCGCACCAGTAAAAGGAACTTCAATAGCATTGTAATTATCATACTTTTGATATTTTTGCCCCTTAAGTTTTTTATTAAACTTAATATTTTCTATCATTGTCATTAATGGTAATGGTTTATGTCTTCGCCCATGGTCAAGGTTAGTGAACCATCCAGTATTGCCCATTTTTGCATATCTTTTTCCATCCTTATCAATGAAAGTATTTTTTTGATTAAAAGCTCTGGGTGCTTCGTAAATTTTAGGCCCATTGTTTACTCCCAGCCATACTTTATTTTCCTTGAGTAGGGGGAAAATTTCCTTATAAGTGATAGCGTTCATATTCCCAATAATCAAAAACTTTTTTTCGTATTCAATTAGTTGAGCCACATATTCTCGGAACAATGAAAATGGAGGATTTGTAACAACAATATCTGCCTGCTTCAACAATTCAATTGCTTCACTGCTGTGAAAATCACCATTACCCTTAAGCGGCGCCCATTCATTTTGTTTGTTTCTTTTTAGCTGAATAGCAACATCTTTTAAGTTAAATTCACCATCTTTGTTTATATCCTCTACCTCGTTAATTATAAACTTATTGGCTGTTATTTTTGAGCGAACCTTTGCTTTTACAAGAGTTTTATCATTACCAAATAATTGCAACTGTGTGTTTGCGACAGGCGAAGGTTTATAGCTTGTTGTGATGAGCTGTCTTAACCTAAGTTTATTAAAATTTAGTGCGAAATATTGAAAAAAATTACTCTCGAATGGATCGTCACAATTACAATAAACTACTTGGTCTCGAAACACATCTGAATTATGCTCTAAATATGCTTGAATTTCTTTCTGAATGTCAGAGTACTGAGTATAAAACTCGTCATTTTTTCTTTTTTTTGCTTTGCTAAGGTTTTTGTTTCCCATGATCCCAAAAAATAATTTAAATTAAGGCTAAAGTTATCTTAATCTTAGCATGATAACGTAAAACTACCTATAATTTAAATAAACCGTCCCAACCAAAAATCAAAAAAGCGAGAAAGCATCTCGGTCATTTGAATTAGCACAACCTTGCTGCCGGGCTAGGACTCGAACCTAGATTAACGGGACCAAAACCCGTCGTCCTACCAATTAGACGACCCGGCAATATTATCTATTTATACCAGTCATCTCTATAATTACAAGCTCTAAAGGAAGTTGTATTATAGAGGAATACTTCATCTTGTTTTGAGCTTCAATCATTAAATCCAAAACCGTCTTGAGATCTTCTTCTTTAAACCTGGTGGCTTGTTCTTTCATCTTCTTAAAATCTTCATCTGTCAACCCTGCAAGAACAGAGCTCATTATCGGCGTTCCTCTCTTATCCGTCTCGTCTTCCAAAATCTTAACAATCATCGTTTTTCTTAAATAATCCGTCAATATTTTAGCAAATTCACGAAGATCTTTCCCTCTGTTGATCAACTCGTCAATTAACTCCAAGGCTTTTTTGGGATCCCTGACAAGAATATACTCCGCCATCTCTGAAGCAAACTTGATGTCAACCAGTCCGAGTAACCCCTCTATATCTCCAACCTCTATCATCTTGTCTGATGGTAAAAATGAAGCGATCTGTCCCAATAATCCTTCGGCGTCTCGAGCGGCTCCTTCGGAGTTTAGAGCGATAAGCTCAAGAGCTTCCTTTGAAATATTCATCCCCTCTTTTTCAGAGATCAATTTCAGTCTTGAAACCAATTCGGCGAGCGTCAACTTTCTAAAATCAAATCTTTGACATCGAGATATTATCGTGGGAATCATCTTGTGAGCCTCGGTTGTGGCAAGAATGAATATGGCATGAGGCGGAGCTTCTTCAAGGATCTTTAACAAAGCATTGGCTGCCTCTTTGGTCAATTGGTGAGCTTCGTCGATGATATAGACTTTTTTATTGGATCCGGTTG
>JAAZKM010000043.1 GCA_012799835.1 Candidatus Methanofastidiosia archaeon | reverse complement strand
CACTTTGCAAGAGTATCCTAAACTCTTATTTTTTAGTTATTAGTTTGGAAAAATTTCAATTTCCTCATATATATTTACATATAATGACGGATGCGGCCACTCCTGCAAAATAAGCTATTATACCGCTAAACAATACATATCTGCTATCTTTGACAGCTGTTACGCCAAAATATACTGCTATAGTATAAAAAATCGTTTCCGCAGATCCCATCATTACCGATGCTGTTCTGCCAATAATGCTATCCGCACCATATTGCTCTACTATTTTTTTAACAACTGCTAATCCGCCGCTTCCTGAGATAGGCTTTATTAAAAACAGAGAAAGAAGTTCTGTAGGAAACCCGATTATTTTACATATAGGCGAAAACACACTTTCCATAGTGCTGAGCGCTCCAGATGCACTGAAAAAACCAATAGCAGTAAAAATTGCTATCATATAAGGCATAATGTCCACTGCGGTACGTATTCCTTCTTTTGCGCCATCGATAAAAAATGAATAAATATCTGCATTTTTAGATAAAGCATAGATCAATATAACAGTAATGATAACAGGTATTATAGAGTAAGATATTATATTTAATATGTCCATTATGTTCTCCTTTCAAACCATTTACATATAAGTATCCCCACAATAGTTGAAATGAACGTTGCAATGATTGTAGGCACCAAAATATCAACTGCGTTCATTGATCCGGCATCATTTCTTATCTTAATAACTGTCAAGGGTATAAGTTGAACCGATGACATATTAATAACCAAAAACATGCACATGGTTTTGCTTGCTTTTTTTCTATGTTGATTAGAACAATCCAATTTTTTCATCGCTTTGATACCAAAAACGGTAGCCGAATTGCCTGCTCCGAACATATTCATGATCATATTCATTAAAATGAAGCTTAATGCTTCTTCATTCTTTTCCTTCGGAAATAAAAAGTGCATAAGCGGTTTTGCAGTTTTTGAAATAGCATTGATAAGACCTGTTTCTTTTGCTATATTCATAAAACCTGACCAAACTGCCATTATTCCCATCAATCCTATAGTAAAAAACACAGCTTCTTCACAAGACTCAAAAAAGGCATTATTCAGCCCTTCCAATTTCCCTGTTACAAGTGCGGCTGCAAATCCAAGAATCAGTAATCCTGCCCAGATATAATTCATCAATAACAACACCTCAATATTATATATTCAATTTTATATAAGCATATAACTTTGAAGTGCATACTAAATGAAAGCCAAGTTATGGCTAATTTTTATATATTTAATTAATAATATTGTAAATATTTGTTTTATGGGTAATAATTAAGAAAAGAATATTATAATTTTAAATAATTGGAGGTAATATAATGAATACTGTTATCAGCATTACTTTAGCAGATCTCGGATGGCTTCTTATTGGTGCCGCCTTGTTTATATTGATTATTTACATAATAGTATTGATTCGAAACTTTATCCCTGTTGCCAAAAAACTGGATAAGATACTGGCAGATGTTGAAGAAATAACAGATATTGCTTCACAAAGCACAAAAAATGTACAATCTGCTCTTAGTAACCTTACTGAATCTGCGGGAATTCTATCAGATGCAATTAAAAATAATCAAAATATTGTTACAGCCCTTACTTCCCTTTTTAATGCTATAACAGCCTTGAAAAATATTATCCATAAAATATTTAATTAAGGATATTTTTTCCAATAAATCTTACTATAATTTGTTGACTTATTTTTTTCCATTTGATATCATGAAAGTTGTCGAATTATGTAAAAATTGATAGGAGGTTCGCACATGAAAGCTACTGGCATTGTCAGAAAAGTAGATGAATTAGGGAGAGTTGTATTACCAATTGAATTAAGACGTAACCTTAATATCGAAATTAAAGACCCTTTGGAAATATATGTGGATGGAGAAATGATTATATTAAAGAAATACGCTCCGGCATGTATATTTTGCGGAAACGCAAAGGATGTTACGAGAGTTCATGACAAAAATATCTGTAAAGATTGTTTGGATGAAATTAAAAAACTATAAAAGCTTGTTGAAACTTCAACAAGCTTTTTTATTTCCTTCTGTATATTCTATATATTTCTTCCGAATAATCGCCATTTTCATCATAAACATAAAGAGGATCCATAAATTTCAATTCCGGCTTACCATATTTTGTGCAGTGAAGCAGCATTATATTTGGTTTTTTATTTTTATTGGGATGAACAAATCTGATTTTTTTTGGTTCTAATCTGTACTTCCTGCATAAATAAAGGATGTCAACAAGTCTATGGGGTCTGTGCACCAGACAAAAGTGCCCATGGGGTTTTAACAAATCATATGCGACAGCAATGACATCTTCCACGGAAGCTTTTATTTCATGCCTTGATAATGCCTTAATATCATCTGTATTTATTATACCTTCATTTTTAGCCATATACGGTGGATTACTCACTACCAGATCATAATCTTTTATCGTCAGCTTTTGAGGTGCTTCATTTAAATCCATATTTAAAATCTGTATAGTATCTTGAAGATCGTTCAACAAAACGCTTCTGCGTGCCATATCTGCAACTTCATCCTGTATTTCTATGCCTATTATATGACTTGGATCATATATATAGTGAAGAATCAAAGGGATTATACCGGTACCTGTTCCTAAGTCTGCAATTCTCCATCCTCTTTTTGCCCTGCAAAAATCCGCTAATAGTACTGCATCCACACCGTAACAAAACCAATCCAGATTCTGAATGAGCTTTAAATCACCAAATTGGATATTTTCAATTCGCTCATTATTTTTTATTATACTTTCTTCCATCCTTCACCTTTTTTCAGCTTCTATCAATGCATTGATATATTGTAAATATTCTT
>JAAZKM010000042.1 GCA_012799835.1 Candidatus Methanofastidiosia archaeon | reverse complement strand
TAGAATATTTACTGGATATCTGTTTCTTTGAACTCCAAAGTTACTTGATATAAATACAAGGGAGTATCCAAGCACAAAAATTGGATTAAGGGCGGATTCTCTAATCAATGGATTAAATAAAGGTAGTTTTCCTAAATAGATAATGTTTGCAAGACATAATCCAACACCCAGTAAATAGATTCTCTTATAATATTTTGAAAAATAGTTTTTTTTAATCATGAAAAGGATGATCAAAGATAATAGTGATAAGGCAATAGAATAAAAACTAAATCTCTTGTAAGTAAATAATACTACAAGAAAAAAAATTATTCCAACTAGAAAATGTTCACTAACATTAAAATTTAATTTACTGCCAATTATAAAAGCTGAGCTTATCAAAAATATATAAACTATAGTATACCTAGAAATTCCAGGAACATACCATTCTTTGAAGTAATTTTTTCCTATTAATCCCAATGTACAAAATAAAATAAAACCAATAAAAAAAATATATGGTGAAAATACTTCCTCTTTAAATTTCAAGATAGTCCCCAGGCTCTAATATTCTCACTTCTGTGCCCAATTCAAGTTCATTAACTAACATTTTAAATTCACTTGGATTTTGTCGGATTAAATGTGTCGTGTTATAGTGCATCGGAACTACTATATTAGATTTAATGTATTTGGCAGCATAAGCGGCTTCTCTTGGCCCCATTGTATATCTTGAACCTATTGGGAGCAAAGCTACATCAGGTTTGTAAAGTTCACCAATTAGTTTCATGTCTTTAAAAAGTCCCGTATCCCCTGCGTGATAAACAGCTTTATTTCGTTCTCTTATTACGAAACCAATAGGATTCCCTCCAGAATATCCTCCTTTATCCATGACATTGATGCAACTTGAATGATCTGCTCTAACCGCAGTTATTTGTATGCCTTCAATTTCAATTGTTCCACCTATATTCATTCCCTCAGTTTTTGTTAGTCCATTTTCTTGGGCATAAAGTGTCAATTCGTGTATAGCTACAAATATAGCCCCAGTATTTTTACATATCTCAATAGAATCCCCAAGATGATCCCCATGCCCATGTGTAGCTAACACAATATCTGCTTTCCTAATATCACTTGCTTTTAAACAAGCTTTGGGATTTTTGTTCAGAAATGGATCAACAATTAAAGTTTTTGAACCCGTTATTCTGAAAGCGGAATGGCCCAAATATTCAATTTTCATATTTAACACCAAATTAGTATAAACATATTAGTATAAAAATTTTATTACTAATTGTTTTAGTAAATGATCTTCACATACATTTTAAAGTTTTTTTGTAAAAAATGAAATTATATTATTTTACATTTTCTTTAATGTAATTTGTTTCATGATGTAAATTAAAAAGATACTATTCAAGAGGTAATGATTCAGATAACGCTATTTCTATCATCTTTTCTAATATTTTACCAATTTCAAAATTTCTAATTTCTAAAATTTTTACTTCTCTCTCTTCTAATTCCATTTTTTTCGTTGAGGGTGGGAGAACTATAAGTATATCTTTGTCATCAAAAAGAAATAATAATACTTTTGGCGTGAATGGTAGTATTCTAATATTAAATATAAATGACATTTTTTTAAGCTCTTTAGCTAATTCATTATTTAACAATTCACTTTTTATAAAAAGATTTTTTGGGCCATATTTATTTTTAAGAATCAAATTGATTTTTTCAAAAGCGATCTGATTATAAAAACCATAAACACAGGTCAGTTGATTTGAAGTATTACTTAATTTTTCAATTTTTTTATAGAAATTTTTCCAATTTCTTTCCACATTAATTGTTGGTGAAAGTTCATATCTATCTTTTTCTAAAAGGTTTTCTAAATTGAATTTAATTTTTTCTGTTATTTGTACACTTTCATCGATATATTCTTCTATTCTACTATCTATATCTCCTAAACTAAATAATGAAGGTCTTCCTGTCTTTTTTTTAATCCATTGTTTTTTTAATAAGCTATTGATAGTATCGTAAATTCTTGAATAGGGCACTCCAGAATTAATAGATATTTCTTTAGCAGATATCTCATTATTTTTAGCTATCGATATCAACACTCTTGATTCGTATTCTGTTAGCCCGACTCTCATAAGTTGTTTTTCTATTTCCATATAGACAATTAATACTTTTAATATATTAAAGTTATGAAAATATTTATATTTAAATTATAAAATACGAAAAGTATGAATGTTAGAAGAGCTATTCAGACATTAACTTTGGCAATTTCCATAGTTGCTTTTGTAATATTTGTTAAAAGTAAAAAAGAGGCAATTTTACTTTTGTGGATGTTAGGCTTATCATTTGCATCTTTGCTAGTTGGAAGACTATTTTGTGGTTATTTTTGCCCTTTCCATGCTTTTGATAAAGGCATAGGATTTATTTTTAACAAAATAAATCTTAAAAAAATTAAAACACCAAATTCATTAAAGAAAGGATTTGTTTACTACACTATTTCAACAATACTACTTTTATTAGTAGTACTAAAAATATTTAGTTTAACTATGCCAATTAGGCTAAAACTACCTTTTTTGATAATAGCATTTCCCATTCTAGGTGTATTCACTTCTGATTTATGGCATAACTATCTATGTCCTTTCGGTTTGGTAATGAAACTACCTTCGTTTAAGAGGATCTTAATGCCAAAAATAGACAATAATACTTGTACCAATTGTAATTTATGTAAAAATATATGCCCCACTGAAGCAATAGAATTAAATAATAATAGATTACAAATAATGGATAGCAGATGCATTCTGTGCTATAAATGTGAAAAAATTTGCAAATTTGATTCAATAAAAATAAAAAGTGATTAATATGAAGGTAGTAAAATTAAATGAACAAAAAATAGCTGAAACTCCACACAAAGTGGATGTTAGAAAATTATACGATACTGAAAAAGCTCAGGCTATTCATATTACTTTGAAGCCAGGAGAAGCTCTACTTAAACACATCACTCCTGTTGATGTATTTTTTTATGTATTGGAAGGTAAGGGAATTGTAGAAATTGGAAATGAACAAGAAGAAGTGCACCAAGATGAACTTATTGAAAGCCCAGCAAAGATTCCACATAGATTAATGAATCAAAGCGAAGATATATTCCGCTTTCTTGTAGTGAAAGTTCCAAGGCCAACAGAACAAACAAGAGTTTTATGACAATAATGAATATGATTGATGATGCCATAGTGGTATAAATTGAGAATTTACTTTTATTAAAATTACTCTTACTTTTTTTAAAATATTATAACGAATTTACTTGAAAAATCTTAAAAGATCAAATCAGAAACGAATAAATATTAGACTAAATGAAAAAATGATATTTGCTGATTTAATTATTTCACTAATGAAGTTGAAATCTTAAAATAACGGCTCTATTTTATTATTACTAAAACAGAAATTATTGTTCAACTTAGGTTTTTTGTTTATCTGTATATTCCGACTCAATATTTCCAACAACGAAGAAGATTGTAAAACAAACAATTAAAGTTGTCACGGGTGTGGGGAGTCCGAATAAAGATAATTTAAAAATTGTAAGCAGTATTGTGATTAAGAATCCTCCGATAAGTGTTATAGCTCCAGTAAAATCTTTACCAATTTTATAGTGAAATATCCCAAAAATTAGAGGTAATGTACAAAGTAGTATAGTTGAAGATAATACCGATAGTTCAACTATATAACTTATTTTCCTAACTGCAAATAATCCAATAAATATTGTTAGAATAACTATGGAGATCCTACCATAAAATATTCCCTTTTCTTTTAAAATATCTCTTGAAACCATTGAAGAAAGAGTTAATACTATTGAATTGGCTGTTGTTATTGCTGCAGCCACTATGCTCAGTGCCAATAAAAGAGATAACCACTCTGGCATAAGTGAGAGTAATGTTGGCGTGAGATTATCTCGATATTGAACAACTGGAAACAATCCTTGAAATGTTAATATTTTTAAACTAATACCAATGTACGTTACGATTACGGTGTAGACTAATCCAAAAAATCCGAAATATATTATCATCTTTCTTAAAGCACATAAATCTTTTGGAATAAACAATCTTTGAAACACCTGTGGATTTGTTAAAGCAAAAAAAAACCAGGGAAGAGTTAATCCAATAAAAAAACTAGGAGTCCAAATAGCATTTGGAACATACATCATGTTTCCCATAGAGGGCAAGGAAGTATACTCAAGTCTATAAGCTACCCAAATTAACGCAAATATTGATACTACAATCATAAACGCCCCTTGAAGCGAATCAGTTAATGCCACACCCCTTAATCCTCCTACAAAAGCCCACAGTGCGATAATAACTCCAACAATTAGAATGCTAGTAGTAAAGCCTAAATTTGAATTAGTTTCAAGTATTAAGCCTATGCCAGTTAGTTGCACTGAGGTATATGGTATCAATGCCAATAAAGATATTATTGCCGTAATTTTTGATGTTTTTTTTCCATATCTTTCTTCAAGTAATCCGGAAGGAGACACTATTCCTTTTTCTCTCGCAATCTTCCATATCTTTGGCCCATAATATGATAAGAAAAATAATGTTCCTACAAGATAAGTTAATTCGAATCCAAGTGCACCGACTCCCGTAGCATAAGAAAGACCAACTAATCCAACCATCATGAAAGCAGAATAGGTTGTAGCTGCATATGTAAGGGCAGAAACAATGCCTCCAATGTTTCGGCCTCCAATAAAAAAACTTTCTTGTGTATTGGGGCCTTTGGAATACAAAGCAACAATTGTACCAATAATCGCATAAATTATAATTAATATCAGTATATTATTCATTTACCCACCTTTTAGTTGAAAAATGAATATAAACCAAATAAATTAAAGTTACAAGAGTCCAATAAATAAACGTAGTAAAGTCCTGAGTTTTGATGAAAAAAAATGGTATAGCCATTAGAATTACAATAAATACTATTTCTAATTTTTTCATTAATGCTTGCTATAAAAAAAACTATTTATAAGTTTTGCCATGTTTAAAGATATAATAATCAATGAACTATTATCCTATTAGATTTTTCATAATAAATTATTTATACTACCATTAATTACTACTATTATGTTTCTCTTAGATTCAGACTACAAAACGTTTAATGAAAAGGCGTATATCAGATTGATACTTAAAAATGATTCTAAGATTGAAACGTTTTATAAAGATTTTGATCCTTACATTTGGGCGGTTTGTGATGAAAATGAATTTGAATCTACTAAGGATAAAATTGAAGGAGTAACTAAAGAAGTAAATGGTAAATCATTATTTATCAAAAAGTGCATACCCGAAGATAGATATCTTTTTGGGAAAAAAGTATCTGCCATGAAAATAATTTTTAATCATCCATCTGATGTACCCAATCTTAGAAAAGAAATTGAAGATTTAACTAAAATATATGAATATGATATTCCATTTGCAAGAAGATTTCTCATTGATAAGAATCTCACCCCTGCTATATACTATGATTTTGAATTAGAAAAAGAAGGAAACATGTCGTTTGTAAAAAATTTTCAAATTACAAATAATCAAAATCTTTCAATTAAAGTATTTGCCTTTGATATAGAAGTTTATTGCAAGGCTAAGCCAGATCCTAAATACGATCCCATTATTATGATGGGAATTTCCACTAATGATTTTGATAAAGTTATTACTTACAAAAAAGTTACAGCAGACTATATAGAGATTGTAGATAATGAACTATTAATGATGAAACGCTTTTTTGACATTCTTTTAGAATACAATCCTGATATAATCTATACCTACAATGGAGATTCTTTTGACTTTCCGTATATTTATGAAAGGGCAAAAAGACTTAAGATTAGTCATCCAATTTTAAACGAGATAAAAATAGATAAAAGGGGGATAAATGATAGTAGTAGAATCTCTGGAATGGTCCATATAGATCTTTATCCATTAAGTAGAAAACTTCTGAGTTTAAACAAATATACGCTTGAAAACGTATATCTTAATTTTTTAGGTAAAGAAAAAACTAAACTCCAGCTGGCCGAAATGGATAAATTATGGGAAGAAGGAACCCAAGATGGAATATTAAAAATAGCACTGTATAATAAAGAAGATGCAGTAGCTGCAAAAGATATTGGGGCTGCAATAGGCCCTTTAGAAATAGAACTCTCAAGAATAGTGGGGCAAAATATTTTTGATATATCAAAAATGGCATCTTCTAATATGGTTGAATATCTTTTAATGAAGCGGGCATTTCAAGAAAAAACTATAGTTCCAAATAAACCAAAAGGCAGTGAATATCTTGAAAGATCTTCTGATACATATGAGGGCGGATTTGTTTTAGATCCACAAAAAGGGCTTCATGAACATATTGCTGTTTTTGATTTTAGATCCCTATACCCTTCTATAATTATCGCACATAATATTGACCCAAATACTATAGGATGTGATTGTTGTAATAATACCTCTCCAGATGGAGTTAATTTTTGCTTAAATAAAAAGGGATTTATCCCTGAAATTTTAAAAGAACTAATTGAGCGAAGAGTTCAAATCAAGAAAAAATTGAAAGAAACTTCTGATAGAAATGAGAGGACTATTTATCAATCCCAACAATGGGCTTTAAAAATTCTTGCTAATTCTTTTTATGGGTATATGGGGTACCCTCGCTCTAGATGGTACTCAAAAGAAGCAGCGTCTAGTATAGCTTCATGGGGAAGGCAATACATTCACAAGGCAATAAAAATTGCCGAAGATATGGGATTGAATGTATTATATGGAGATACTGATAGCTTATTTGTAGGATTAGGTTCAGAAGATATGAAAAAATCAAAAGAGTTTAGAGACAAAGTTAATTCGACGTTACCTGATTTTATGGAACTTGAGTTTCAAGGATATTATCAGCGAGGTTTTTTTGTTTCAAAGAAAAGATATGCTATTATAGATAAAGAAAACAATATTACAACAAAGGGATTAGAGGTCGTGAGGAGGGATTGGGCAGATATAGCAAAAAAGACACAAGAAGAGGTATTAAAGGCAATATTAGAAGGTAAAGGTCCGGAATACGCAGCTGAAATAGTTAGAAAAACTACTCAAGAATTAATTGAAGGAAAAACTCCATTAGACTCTCTTATTATTTATACTCAACTTACAATGCCTCTTTCAAGTTACAAGCAAATAGGCCCTCATGTAGTCGTAGCAAGACAGATGAAAGAAAAAGGAGGGGATATCAAAGCGGGTTCAATAATTTCTTTTATAGTAAAAAACGGAGATGGCATGATTAGGGATAGATCCTATGATGTTGAAACATTCAAAAACGAAGGATATAAATATGATGCAGAATACTATATTGATAATCAAGTTCTTCCCGCTATAATGAGAATTCTTAAAGGATTTGGCTACACGGAAGAGGATTTAAGATTTTCAAAGAGTGTGCAAAAAACTCTAGGTGATTATTTTTAAATGCTAGCACTTTTTTAAACAATAACTATCTTTTTAATATCTTTTTGCTCTTCTTATCTTAAAGCATTCTTTGCAATATATCGGTCGAATCCCATCTGGTTTAAATGGAACTTTAGTCATATTGCCACATTCAGAGCATACAGCTTCATGCATTTCTCTAAATTCTCCTCTAAAACCTTCAACTTTTTTTTCATTCATTGCCATTACATCCATTACTAAATAATCCCTACATTTAATTGTAAAATAAAATATTTAAAATTTACGGATAAAAATATTAGAGTTCAACGGTGTAAAGCGTCACCCCCCTTGCAAGTATAGTCGCTTTTATATGGCTACATAATTCAAATGTATAAAATCATCTTAATTTTATATAAACGTCTTATCATAAAAAATATAAATTAAAAATATGGGCGCAATGTCTTTACAATTTGTATTAACAATTGCTGTATGTGAAAGTAATCATTTATACAAATATCTTATTGAAATACACATAATAAAATTTACCAAATGTTAAAGCTTTAAAAGAACAATACTTAAAAAATATTAAAGTACTAACAAATACACTTGATTTGTAGAGTTTTCAGGTAGAATCTAAAAAGTTAGTTTAGATCACACCTAACAGCTAAATGATTAATAAAAAAATAATTAAAAATAAACAATATTTCAATTAAACTTAAAACCTAGTATATTAATCTCCAGTATATATTTAAATCTGTCATCATTTGGAGGGCTTAGGATTGGCAAGGAAAAAAAAAGTTCCTATTTCTTTTTGGGAAGAACAGCTTATAAAAGAAAAACAAGAGAAAAATGATCCTGAGAAAATTAAATTTATCAGAAATGTGCTTATTTCTGAATATACTGCTCTTTATGAAAAATATTTGAATAAAGGAAATTATAAAAAAACAAATGAAGTTAATGACAAGATCCATGAACTAAAAAAAGAAATAGATGTTAGTTCAAAAGAGGAAGTTGTTTGGCTATTTGAAAAAAAAGCTCTTGACTATTTACAAAGCTCTTCATATGACGAGGCAATTTCATATTTTAAAATAGCACTTGAAAGAGCTCTTACTATATCTACCATAAAACATGAAGAAATCAATAACATTAAACAAAGTCTTAAGAAAGCCCATTTTGAAAAAGGATCTGCCCTTTTAAATCAGCAAAAATTTGATGATGCAATAGCTGTGTTTAAAAAAGTATTAGACTTCAGTGTAGAAAATAGTGGTAAAAAATCTGAGGAAACTCTTGAAGCGCTAAACAATTTAATAAAGTGTTATAATCAAAAGGGAGAATATCTTGCAAAAAGAGATAGGTTTGAAGATGCAATCAACACTATAGATAAAGCTATAGAAACTACCAATGATATGGGTATTGAAACTGAAATCTTGAAATCTGCTAAAGAAAACATTATGAAGATCCAATCCTCATTCGCATTTAATCAGATAAAAAATGGCCAATATGACTCTGCAATATTTACATTTAAAAAGATTTTAGATATGGCATTACAAGTATATGGCAATGATTCTAAAGAATATTTTGAATCTAAGAGCAATTTAATTAAAGGATACTATATGAAAGGGAAGGCCCTTCTTGAAAAAACTAGGTATGATGATGCAATTTCAGTATTTGAAAAATCAGTTGATCTAGGGAAGGACGAAAAAGGATTTTTTAGCGGACAAGTAAATGATTCAATTGATGGAATCATTATGGCATATTTCGAAAAATCATGTGCTTACGAAGAGTATGGCAAATATGAAGAATCAATATCAAATTTAGAAAAAGCATTAAAAATAGCTACTAAATATCAAGTTAATAAAATAAGGACTAACTATGTTACTGACAAGTTATTTTCCATTTTGAAAAGCGAATATGATTCTGCCTCTAGGACTCACAATTCTCAAAAAATGAAAGAAGTACTTGATATTGCTTTGAACCTCTTGAGAAGTGGGTATGATTCTATAAATTTTGATGAGAGTACTATAAGGGCCTACTTTGAAGAAATTAGAAATCAAACTTCTGGAGAAAGAGAAAAAAAGTCTTATAAATTTAATGAAGAATATACAAAAGAGAGAAAAAAGGAAAGACATGAAAAAAGAAAAAATACTATCGATGAGATTTCTATTAAAGAATTACTTATTAAATTTGAACTAGAGGATAATGGCAACATTACTAAAGAAATAATTAAAGAACAATATAGATATTGGGTGGATCTTCTTCATCCAGATAAGAATACCAATAAGAGCGATGTCACAATAAAAAAGGCAGAAGAGAAATTAAAAGAGATAAATAAAATATACAAAAAACTTATTGAATTTTATCCGAAATAATAGTTTAAGTCCATATCTATTAGTTTTTGACACAGACGTGTCAAATTAGTTTAGCTATTTCTTCAGCTGCCCTTTTCATATCCAAGAATACTAATCCCAATTTTGCATCTTTTCTTGCTAAAGTTGTTAGAACTGCTTCTTCACCGGCACCCATTAATAAAATATAACCATTCTGTCCCTTTACAAAAACTTCTTCAAGAGTTCCTTTCATCAATTCTTTGGAAGTCCTTTCACCCAAAGAAAGCATAGCTGCAGACATTGCAGCAACTCTATCCTCTTCAACGTCTTTTGGTAAAGCGCTTGCTATAACCAATCCGTCTGTAGAGACGATAGCGGAAGCTTCGATATCTGGAGAAGTTCCACCAAGATTTTTTAACATTTCAGTTAATTTTTCAATTCGACTAGCCATTAAATTACCACCTTAATCTTTAAATTTTTCAAATGAAACTAAACAAGGACTTTCTTTATTAAAGTCAAATTTGTATAGATACTTTAAAGACTCCCCTTCTTTGTTAAATTCCATGGCTCCGAGCAGTGTTATGGCCCTAAGGCATGCAATCTCTTTTCCTTCATCAATAAGTCTTGTGCAATGGGACTTATAGGGACATTCAATAGCCTTAAATGTAAAATTATTGTCATCTCCACTCATTTCAAAACCAGCTTTGTTAAGAAATTCAGCTTTAACTAGTGCATCAACAAACATCTTAGCAGTATTGTATGGGCTTAGGCCTTTTTGAAACTCCATCCCCAAATCTTTCCATGATTCAATAAATGGTCTAATAGCTATAGTCCCCCATCTTCTATAAAATAACTTTGGTTTGTCAAAAAATATATTTGCAGTATTTTCAACGCCATAAAGCCAGGCATTCATTATTGTGCTTGTATATTTCAATTTAATATTTATGTCCATCTAGTTCACCTTTGAGAAATTCGCAATTTAAATCCATTTTATCATTAAACTATTAATATTTAAAGCTTTTCCTTAAATTAAATTCGAAAAAATATGATATAATCAAATTAAAATAAAAAAGCTTGGATAAAATTTAGTATCATACAAATGGATTGTTCTATACACATTAGTAACATCTGAAATCTTGACATGATTCATAGTTATCTATAAATTAATCTATATTAAATATCGTATTATCGTACTTAAGTTATTAATAAAGAATATTATAACTGTCAGTATTTCTTTTATAAAATAAGGAAAATCAAAAATAACATATTATTGTTTAGCTAAATAGTTAAATAACATTCAAAAACTAGTAATTAAAGAGCTTAAATGAAAGAAAAGATAATATTTTCAATTTCAGTAGCAGTAATTTTGATTGCTTTGATGTTTCTTGCTATCTTGCCCCCTAAAAATGCCAATACGATTTAGTTTGATACTATATTAATTGGAGAATACTCAGGAATATCTGAAAAGGATCTTTTTGTGATTAATACAAAGGAAGAATGGAATACATTTATAGGCAAAATAAAAAATGATCCAGAGTATAATGAAAATATTGATTTCGATGAAAAATATACTTTTATAGCTGTTACTATGGGAGAAAATCAGACAAAAGGTTATAGCATTGAAATAAAAGAAGTCTATGCGTTCAAAGATTATGTTAAACTATATGTCATACAAGAAATCCCATGTGCTGGGTTTGACTATGAAACACAAATAACTAGGCCATTTCACATTATTAAAATAGCAAAAACTTACAAGACTATACGCCGTTAATTTTTTAAATAGTTTTTAATTACTTAGAACAAATGTAGTATTTTTAGTTACATAATGCTTTATTTAAAATGTTGAATATTTACTTGAAGTAAAGGTGATAATATGGCAGAGATAAAACAACCTATGGGGATCCAACCAGAAGGATCTCAACGATATATGGGAAAAGATGCCCTCCGAATGAATATAATGGCCGGTAGGATAGTTGCCGAAATAATAAAAACAACATTAGGTCCCAAAGGAATGGATAAAATGTTAGTTGATTATTCCGGTAATGTAATGATAACAAATGATGGCTCAACCATTCTTAATCAAATAGATATATCCCACCCAGCTGCTAAAATGATCGTTGAAGTAGCCAGAACACAAGATCAAGAAGTTGGAGATGGAACTACAACGGCAGTTATTTTGGCTGGTGAGTTGCTTAAAAAAGCGGAAACTTTGCTAGACCAAAATGTTCATGTGTCTACAATAATTAACGGATATAATATGGCTACAGAAAAAGCAATTAATATACTTAGGGAATTAGGAGAAAATGTAACAATCGATAATGAAAAGACCCTTATTGAAGTTGCAAAAACTTCAATGGCTGGAAAAGCGGCTGAGAAATCCATCGAAAAATTAGCTAAGATAGCAGTAAAAGCAGTAAAAATTGCAGCCAATACCCAAGAAGGCGTAAATTCTGTTTCAAAAGAGGATATTAAGATAACAGTAAAAGAAGGAGGGGGGATGGAAGATTCTATTATTATTAATGGACTTCTTGTAGATGAAAATAGAGCTTTACACTCAATGCCACAAAAAATTAAAAATGCTAAGATAGCCATACTTACTAGCCCTATTGAAGTTAAAAAAACTGGTATTGATGCAAAAATAAGAATTACTTCCCCTGAGAATGTACAGGCTTTTTTAGATCAAGAAGAATTTATGCTTAAAAGAATGGTTGACAGAATAAATAATTCAGGAGCAAATGTTTTAGTTTGTAAAAAGGGCATAGATGACTCTGCACTCTATTTTCTTTCAAAGGCAGGAATTTATACCCTTAAGAATGTAAGTGAAAAAGAACTAAAAATGATATCAAAAGCCACTGGTGCAAAAATTATTAATCTGGCTTTAGATCTTGAGCCAACTGATTTAGGAAAAGCAGAGTTAGTTGAAGAACGTAAAGTTGGCGACGAATATATGACCTTCATAGAAGGATGCCAAGATCCGAAAGTTTCTAGTATACTCATTAGGGGCGGAACAAAACAATTTGCCGATATCGTCGAAAGAGCTTTGGATGATGCAATAGGAGTATTAATAGCGGTAATCAAAGAAGGGATTATCAGTACTGGAGCAGGATCTACTGAAATGGAAATTTCTAAACTACTATCCACATTTTCCAATTCTATAAAAGGAAGAGAGCAGCTTTCAGTTAAAGCATTTGCAGAATCACTAGAAGGCATACCCAAAACGATTGCAGAAAATTCTGGCATAGATATGATAGATACAATAGTAAATTTAAGGGCTGCCCATAATAAAGAAAATGGTAAAACTATGGGTATCAATGTAAAAAATGGAAAAATAGAAGATATGCTAAAGGCAGGGGTAATCGAACCATTAAAATTGAAGGAGCAAGCAATAAAAAGTGCATCTGAATCTGTAGTGATGATACTAAGGATCGATGATGTCTTAGCAGGCAAAGAGCTCGCTAAATCAGAGTCATATCGAAAAATGAGTGGTTCTGAGCAGCAAATTGCATAAATTTTTTATTCTTTTATTATTTTAATAATTTAACATAATAAATTAAATATAAAGAAATTCTAATTAGGCTTCAATTCTATTATCATTACTGTCTAATTTACAATTTATAGTGGACTCAAGAGCCTATGATTATATTACAAGATATTTTTTTCCGTAAAAAATCTTTTGTCAGAAGATTAAGGGTCAGCTTGATGATTTAATCAATCGGAAGGTAAGAGAGGAAAAAAAATAAAGTAAATCCTAGTTACCTTTATTTTGGAATCAATACTTTATCGACTACGTGGCATATTCCATTAGAACATAAAATATCTGGCTTAATGACTACTGAGTTCTCAAGCATTACTGTTTCAATTTCATCAGAACCTGCAGTTGCCTTTGCTGAGGATATTTTTAGTTCTCCACCCTGCAATGTTTTTAGTTTTGTCATTTGGCTCTGCATCCCTGACTTACTTCTAAGTTCTGAAAGATCATATTTTCCAGGAACAACATGATACTTCAAAATTTCTTCTGATTTGGCTTTGTTTTTTAATAAACTCTCAAGTGTATCTTTTGGGAGAGATGCAAATGCACTATCTTGTGGTGCAAAAATTGTGAAAGGTCCTGAACTACTCAAGGTATCTAGTAATCCTGCAACTTTTAATGCATCAACTAACGTTTTAAAATTTCCAGCTGCAATTGCCGTTTCAACAATATTTTTCATTTTAATATCACCAATATGAAAAAGTTTTTAATGATATATATGTTTTACTGTTATTTTATAAATAAATAATGAGATAATTACTATATAATATTTGTATAAAAGCATAATTTGAACAGCTATATGATGATAAATCATTAGATAGAATCTAAATGACTTAGTTTTTTGAAGCCGTATCTTTTTTAATGACAAATTAATTCAATTGGCAACTTAGCTGATTTGAAAGACAGAGTGGGCCATGATATAAATATTAATCAATCTATACCACTCTATTGCTAGAGAACATAGAAATCAAAAAAATAATAATATAAAATTATGATATACCTTCACTATTCGATATATTTTTTATATTTAACATTTTGTTGCAAAGTGAAATCCCATGTCAACTATTTTAGTGTCACAAGTACCATCTATAGTGGTTGACCAGCCATTTAGTAATTCTAATATTTCTGAAGTAGCAGATCCTGAGTTTATAGATGGGCTGTCATTTGAAAGGAAATAATCTATCTTTTTTCCATTAACCCATTTACTCCATGAATAGTTTTTAGATGTAAACTTAGGATCTTTAGAGATACATCCATTACCTTGAGTTACCTTCAAATAGTTATTTTTGTTATTCCAGCTATTGGAGTAAGTAACAGATACTTCACTTGACCCATTAATACCTGAGATTTTGTTATCCGTAGTAATGCAGTTAACTATCTCTCCTCTGCCCTTGAATTTAATCCCATTTCCATAATTTTTTGATGATGTGCAGTTAATTACAGAAGAACGATTATCAACTGATATCCCGTCATTTGTTTTTGATCCAGCAGTTAGACAATTCTTAATTGTAGAATACTCGCCTGCTCTGATATTACTTCCAACATTATTAATAGAAATTACATTACTAATCTTTCCATTTCTATTAATTTTTATTCCATCTAGTCCATTGTTTTCAATATAACAATATTCTATGGTAATATTAAGGTCTCCATAAATAGCATAACCTTTGTTATCAGTTATAATACAATTAGATACTGTAGAATCATTACCTAATGATATGGCATCTTTGGCAGAGTTCTTAATTGTTAGATTTTTTATTGTTATATTGTCTTTTGTTGCTGTAATTAAGTTACCAGAGTTACCTGAAGCGTCAATTATTGTCTTAAATGGATCGTCACCGATTATTTTAATGTTATCATGAGGAATTGTAATATTTTTCGTGACATTATATGTTCCAACATGGACGCGAATAATGTCGCCACTTTTAGCACTTAATATCGCACTGATTAAATTAGTTCCATTCTCTATACCATTCTTTCCTGCATAAACGTCTAATCTAGATGCTGAAACAGGACTTATTACAACAAAGATTGATGCAATAAGAATGCCCAATATTATTACACTCATAGATTTTTTTATAAAATCACCACCTTATTAAATGGCATCATGTAGTCTGATATAAAGATATTTGAACTAAGAAATATAATCCCTATGAAAGACAGCAATTAATTAAAGTATTAATTTAATAATAAATTATTTAATATAACTTAAATTACAATGTAGCTTATTAACGATTAAGTAATCGACTATTGGTAATAGAAATTTATTTATTGAAATAGGAAAAGATCGAGATTCCTTGTCTATTTAAATG
>JAAZKM010000041.1 GCA_012799835.1 Candidatus Methanofastidiosia archaeon | reverse complement strand
GAATTCCTTTTGCTGCTTGCGCAAATTTTAATTCAACTGTGGTCGCACCTAATTCTTTAATTGCATAATCTAGAACTCCCATATACTCATCATCAAAATTCGCTTGTAAGACAACATCTCCATAACCTCTGTGATATTGTCTAAAAGAGTCCATCATTTCTTTAATAAGTGGTGCAGCTATTACTTTACCTTTGTCATCTAATTTAAGATCTGGGTCTTTCATAACAACATCTTCACCAATTACTACCATAACACCTGCCATTGCGGCTCCTGCATAATAATCTCTCCAATTAAGTTTTGCCATTGCCGGTAAAATAATTGGCATGGTCAAAGCAACTGGATTTGCTAGTCCTATAGTAGTTGAAATATCTGCATTAGGGAATGTGGCTGCATATGGATCTTCATCCACACCCCAGGCACCAAATACCCTACCATTAATATTTAAGTGTGAATAATCAAGTGGATAATCTTTTTCTGATGCAAATTGACTTAAATCTGTGTTATGAGGGTAGATCGCTTCTCTTCCTCGAAGTGCAGATAATCCAACTTCACATGTCCCTGTACAAGTTGATGTGCATACTGAACACATGCCTGAAAATGGAGAAAGGCTATCTGGTGTTCTCATTTTTGTATTACTTATCGAACTTCCTAACTTTGTACTGTAAGACATAAGTAAGCCTCCTTTTAACAATAATCTTATTCTGACCTATACTTAAATTCTACTCCTGTAGCTAACATATGTCAATTATAAAGGCTATATTATGCTATAATGAAGCTATAAAACCTGGGAGGTGTAATAGTATGAAAAAGTTAACAGTTTTTGGAAGTCCTCTGTGACCTGAGTGTGAACCATTAAGAGAGTTACTCTTAAAAAATGATATTGAATTTGATTATATTGATATTACAGAAAGCATGCAAAATCTAAAGATATTTTTAACAATTAGAGATAAGTCACCCTACTTTAATACTATAAAGGCAAAAGGGAACGTTGGAATCCCAACCATTGTTGTTGGTGAAGGTGAAGAATTTATAGATGGATCCCTGAATATTAATCTTGATAATTTAAAATAACTCCAACTGGGGTTATTTTTTTACATTCTATTAATAAATTTTTTATGATTCTAAATTTTAATTCAGATTATTGAATTTGGGTATATATATTAAAGGCTATAAAATAACTTTGTGATGTTCTAAAATTGAAAATATTCTGAAGGAGGAATAAATATGGATAAAAAAGAAAATCATATGAACCCTATGGCTAAAAATGGACTAGGGCATCCTATTCCAAGCAGAAATCAAAATGTAGGTGAAATTAAAGAAATTAAAACTGCCGCAGGCGCTCCAGTAACTGATAATCAAGACACTATGACTGCGGGTAAGCGAGGACCTGTTTCCTTGCAAGATACATGGTTTTTAGAAAAAATGGCACATTTTGACCGAGAAGTTATACCTGAAAGAAGGATGCATGCAAAGGGTTCCGGTGCATTTGGAACATTTACAGTAACTCACGATATTACAAAATACACAAAAGCTAATATTTTTTCCAAGCTTGGCAAAAAAACTGAGATGTTAGCACGTTTTTCAACAGTAGCTGGGGAAAGAGGGGCGGCAGATGCAGAAAGAGACATCCGCGGATTTGCATTGAAGTTTTATACAGAAGAAGGAAATTGGGACTTAGTAGGAAACAACACTCCTGTATTTTTCTTTAGAGATCCTATGAAGTTTATTGACTTAAACCATGCAATCAAAAGAGATCCCCGTACTAATATGAGAAGTGCAAATAGCAATTGGGATTTCTGGAGCTCTATGCCAGAAGCACTTTTACAGCTTACAATAATTATGGGAGATAGGGGTATTCCTTCTTCATACAGACATATGCATGGTTTTAGTTCTCACGCTTATAGCTTTATAAATTCCAAAAATGAAAGAGTATGGGTGAAATTTCATTTTAGATCACAACAGGGCATAAAAAACCTAACTGATCAAGAAGCAACACAAGTCGTTGGCATGGATAGAGAATCTCATCAAAGAGATCTTTATCAAG
>JAAZKM010000040.1 GCA_012799835.1 Candidatus Methanofastidiosia archaeon | reverse complement strand
CTTATTTGGGATTTATTGATTAATTAGGGCGCTAATAGTGACTATTTATTTTTTTCATTAATTTATTACTAATTAATTCGAATAACGTTATCTATTAAAGGAGTAAAGAGGTATTTACCTAATAATAGTAGCCCAAAACACTTAAATACCAATCAATTAGTTTTAAATCATGGTGCCTAAAAGGGTATTTTTTGTAAAAGGAAAAGGAGTTCATAAAGACCAACTCCAGTCTTTTGAACTTGCTCTCAGAGAAGCCGGAATTGAAAAATGTAACCTCGTTTATGTTTCAAGCATTTTACCCCCATATTGTGAAATTATACCTAAAGAGGAAGGACTTAGATGTTTGGAAATAGGCCAAATCACTTTTTGTGTAATGGCAAGAAACGCTACGGATGAACCAAATAGGCAGTTGTCCTCCGCAGTTGGACTTGCAGTTCCTGCAGAAAAAGGTAATTATGGATATTTAAGTGAAACACATATGTTCGGACACGACGAAAAATTTTCAGGGGATTATGCTGAAGATTTAGCTGCTACAATGCTAGCAACAACTCTAGGTATAGATTTTAATCCGGACACAGCATGGGATGAAAGGAACGAAATTTATAAGGCAAGTGGTAAAATAATCGATAGCGAGAGCATTGCAATCGCAACTACAGGTGACCCATGTGGTAAATGGACAACTGTAATAGCTGCTGCAATATTCTTGATGGACTAGTTTTCCAAATATTTATTTTAACTATTCTTTCAACTTCCCATACATTAAGTAAATAATCTCAGTCGATCATACATAACTCTAATATGTTTCTTTTTTACATTAACAGGTATAGCTTGTTATATGGGCATTCCAATTTTATCTTTGTTATTTAGAGATAATTTCTTACTTCAAGTAGCGTTTGAGGGATATGTTAAATTATCCTATACCGGCATATCTTTCATTTATGGCACCGCTTGTTTACCATTGGTCTATTTGGATTGGATGGGTTTAAGCTTTGCGAATCATTTTAGGGCAATTATTTAACTATTTTGGTATATGCCATTATTTTTTTATTTTGCCTTGATCTGAAACTGACTTTATTGCTTTTTCAATATCATTAGCGTCGCCCAAATAATAGTGCCTTAAAGGTTTTAAATTTTTATCAAGCTCATAGACTAAAGGAATACCAGTAGGAATATTCAAACTCACTATTTCTTCTTCAGATAAATTATCAAGATATTTTATAAGTGCTCTAAGACTATTTCCATGTGCAACTATCAATACATTTTTACCATTTTTTATCGTGGGCCCTATGGTATCATGCCATATAGGTAAAAATCTTTCCACAGTGTCTTTTAAACATTCGCTTTGTGGAATTTGATCAAATTCTAAATTTTTGTAACGTGGATCAAATCCAGGATATCGTTTATCATTTTTTTCGAGGGCTGGAGGCCTAACTTCATAACTCCTTCTCCAGATCAAAACTTGTTTTTCACCATATTTTTCTGCCATTTCCGATTTATTTAGGCCTTGTAGTGCTCCATAGTGTCTCTCATTTAATCTCCATGAATTTATTATAGTTATCCACATTAGATCCATTTACTCTAGAGTAAGCCATAACGTTCTAATTGCCCTTTTGAGTACCGATGTAAAAGCTATGTCAAATACAAACCCTAATTCCAACATTATTTTGCCAGCATTTCTTGCTTCAATAATCCCCTTTTCAGAAAGATCTACATCCGTCCAGCCAGTAAATCTATTTTCTTTATTCCAAGTGCTTTCACCATGTCTTAAAAGAACAACTTTATACATCCAAATCACTATCTACATTCCTATAATAATATACTTCTTTTAAAGTTTATTTTAATTTTACTTCTGTTTCAGTTTTCTAATCTAACATTTTTTAAAGATATGCTTAATGTTTAAATAGACAAGCACAATAGCTATGTTGAAAATAGAGGATATGTATGGACTCTAGTAAAGAAATGTCTAACGAACTACTAAAATTGTATTTAAAACAAGGAAACATTAGTTTAATACTAGATGGATATGAAGATCTGTTTTCCGATTTTGATCCCAGGCCTTATTCAAAAAGAACTCTGTCTGATGATTTTATTTTAGAATGCAAAAAGGCGGTAAGGGAAAATAAAGTAGAACTTCAGAATTATGAGCTCAGATTATTGGTACCTAAGCATAAACGAAAAACAAATGATGAAACTATTATTAGAAAAAGATTAAAGGATTATTTTCAATATTGGGCATTAGAAAAACGAAAAGAGTTAAAACAGCTGAGAATCGATGGACTAAAGTGGTTAGTTATAGGGCTCTTTTTGTCTATATTATCTACATATTTGATCCATCTTGAAAGTTTAGTTTACAATTTAATTCTTGTTATTACACAGCCCGGGGGTTGGTTTAGTTTATGGACCGCTTTGGACAAACTATTTATTGAAACAAGAAGCAAAAAACCAGAAATCGAATTCTATAATAAAATGGCTGAAATGAATATTAAATTTTTGAATTATTAAACTATATCAAATATTTTCTTTCTCTTAAAAATTCACGGCTTTTCAGTATATCCTCTGTATTTGTCATCTCAAGTATCATTCTTCCCGAATAGTTAATTTTTTTTAGAGCCATGAATACTTTTGAGAAGTCGATATTTCCTTCCCCAAGAGGCAAATGATTATCAAACTCTCCTAAGTTATCATGCAAATGGATGTGTACCAAAAAATCTTTTAAATCTTGAATATAACGTTCTATATCTACATTGTTAGTTTCAAGATGCCCAACATCCATCGTATGTTTTATCCCTGGTAATTGTTTATTTTCTAGTACTTCTAAAATTTCTTGAGACACTTTCATTGTAGTAACAAATGTATCCGGCATATTTTCTAAAGCAATAACTACCCCATAATCTTCATTATAGGTAGATATTTCTTTCAATGAATCAAATAGTATTTTTTTTGTAAGTTCTTTATCCCTATTTGTAGCGGCTGAATGTCTACCTGGGTGAAAAGTCATTACTTTGCCACCTATTTCATTAACTGCATATATTGCATATTTTACTTGTTGTATAGACACCTTTCTAATACTTTTATTGAGGCTTGATATATTTATGTCAGAAAAAGGTGAGTGTACAGTATATTCAAAACTGTATGAAGAAAGGATATCTTTAACTTTAGGCATAGTTTCTTCATCAATTGCATGATTGTTTTCT
>JAAZKM010000039.1 GCA_012799835.1 Candidatus Methanofastidiosia archaeon | reverse complement strand
TAAAAGGAGGGGAAAAAGAGTAGTCGTCCTAGATAAGAATATGGAGGCTTTAAGCAGAGTAGAGAGTATCGGCTGCAAAACATATCTTTTTGATTTTACAAAATCTTTCAATCTAATAGGTATTGATATTGCTAGCTATAAAGAGATTATTATTTCAACTTCTAATCACAAAGTTAATATTGAAGCTTTGAAGATTGCAAGAGATCTAAATAAAGATGCCTTGATAATAATCAACGCCCCGAGTTCAGATCACATTTCAATTTTGAAAAAATTAGGGGCGGACTTCGTTATTACCCCAGATCGATCAGTTGCCCAAATAATAATAAATCAACTGGAACTTTCAATTTATTGGAGGAATAAGGATCTATTGAAAAAAATACTTTCAAAAGCTAAGTCCTTAGCCATTATTATGCATGATAATCCAGACCCAGATGCAATGTCAAGTGCTTATGCTCTAAAAACTATTGCCGAAGATATGAAAGTAGTAACCGATATTTATTATGGTGGTGATATTGGGCATGAAGGAAATAGGATGATGATCGATCTATTAAAGTGGAATTTTAAAAAAATACCAGAGCATAAAAAATACATATTGAAGGAGTATGACAAAATTGCATTAATTGATATGCCGAATTTATCTAACACTAGTCTCTCAACTTCCGAATTACGGCCAGATATTATTATTGATCACCACTATACTGAAGGAGAAAAAATAAATGCTGAGTTGATGGACATACGACCTAAGGTAGGTGCAACTGCAACTATTATGACCTCTTATCTTAGAGACTTCAATATCGAAATTAATGAACAATTAGCTACAGGATTATTGTATGGCATTCTTGTCGATACTGATAATTTTAAAAGAAGTTTTGAAAAAGAAGACATTGATGCAGTTTATTACCTCAAACCTAAGATAAATAAAGAACTTTTGAACATTATAGAGAATCCCAATATTTCTTCAAGAACTCTAGAGGTGCTTTCCAAAGCTATAAGTAATAAAAAAATATATGATAAATTTGTTGTTTCCAATGTTGGTTACGTTGAAACGAGAGAATCTTTATCTCAATCTGCGGATCTTTTGTTAAAACTTGAAGGAATTACTGTATCACTCGTTATTGGAATAATTGAAGATCATGCGTACATTTCAGCAAGATCAAGAGACCACATAATTGATATTAGTAAAGTAATTACTAAAACTTTTTCAAAGATGGGTTCTGCAGGGGGCCATATGAACTTTGCTGCAGCAAAGATATCTTTGGGAGCATTTTCATATACTGAGGATAGAGATGTGTTAGTAAGAATAGTAGGGGATACTATTTCAGATTACTTCTTCAAAACTTTAAAACTAAATATTAAAGGTTCAATATAAATTGAACCATACGGAAATATATAAATATTGTTTTTACATCTTATATTTGGTGATAAAATGAAAAGATCATTTATTGCATTTGGAGCAATTGGCATACTTGTAATTCTATTAACTGGATTTTTTATAGGTAATTTATTTCTAAGCTCAAGTATATATCCAAAAAAAATAGTATATGGGAATGGTATTTCCTTACCAAGTGGATACAGAGGAGTGACAGACAGTAGTGCTTATGCAAAAGAAGCTACCCAAATATATGCCACATCGGGAGACATTAATTCAATTGATAGAAGGATTGTTAAAAATGGACGTGCAAATATTGAAGTTGAAAACTTTGATTTGTCGGTATCTAAAATAAAAGAATTAGCAAATAGTTTTGGAGGATATATTACTGGATCCAATATGTGGACTTCTGACTCTAATATCAAAAACGGCAATATTACTGTAAAGATACCTGAAAATAGATTCGAAGCTTTTGGGGATTCCTTAGGGCAAATTGGAATAGTTAAATCTAAAGAAACATCTGCTAATGATGTTACAGAAGAATATATAGATCTACAAGCAAGAGTAAAAAACTTGAAAAATCAAGAATATCGATATACAGAGTTATTGAGCATGGCTAAAAGCGTAGAAGATGTACTTGCAATTGAAGTTCAGCTTGGAAGAATCAGGGGTGAAATAGAAAGCTACGAAAGAAGAATAAAATATTTAGATAACACTACATCTTATGGAACTTTTTATTTAACTCTCAATGAGCCTGAAAAGATTGTCCATGAATGGGGGATAAAGAAAGCATTTAATCAAGCAATAGATGCTTTAATAATTTCTATTGCAGGTATAATAATATTAGGTGGCTTTCTAATTCCAATAGCAATAATGGCAGGAATACTATACTTCGTGGTGAAATATATTAGAAAAAGAACAAAAAAATAATGTATATCCTTTATTTTTTTGGAATAGATTGTGGTACGTACTGAGTATTTCTTTCATTACCCTTTAAAGGAGGTTTATTTAAGTAGTCTCTTTTTCTACTTAGTGCTTCGATTATAGAAAACAATGCTACCAATCCTATTACAATTGCTATGAAAATATAGAACTCCATAGTTTCACCTTGTCATAGGTTTAAAAAAATAATATATAAAAGTATTGGTTAAAAAAACTATTTTCCACACCCACACCCGCTTGAAGATCCCCCTCCTACTGACCCTCCTGCTGAGTTAGCTGTGATAAGCCCCATTGATTCTGTGTCCAATGCAAATAATTTAGATATTTTTGTACTTACGGGCCCTTTACCGTCATTTGTCCTAAACCAGTACGAAATTTCCCATTCATGGGCTTTTGGAGCTAATTTAAAAAGTTCATCTTGGTCCATAGATAACGCATACAGAATACCATCTTTTGCATCGTTATCTTTTGGATCCACTTTATACATTTCTCTTTTTGAACCATTAATAAAAACAAAGACATATTTAGGTGCATCCCCATCTGCATCAATATACTCTACTTGAAATTTATAAGAAAAAACAAGATTTTTGAAAGTGTACAGTAATACTCCTTTTTCAAGTTCCGGCGCATTATTTTCGGCTGCCAATAAAGGGGATAATGATACTGAAAATGCCAATATGAAAAATAATAATATCGTGAATATTTTTTTCATTTGCTACCTCCAATAGTGTTTCAGATAAGTTTTCAAAAAGTATCTATATAAGCTTTTGTATTTGTGTCAAAGGAGTTTTAAATCTCCAACTATTTTATCTATTTCTTCTTCAGGGGCAGGCCCTATACCTAATACAGTTATAGTTCCAGGGGGAACTTCAGTTAATCCGGCATCTTTTATAAGTTCAGTGACAAGCCCAATGCTTTTGGCTTCATTAAATATTTTTAAAAGAAGGTCAAGATTTTCCACCTTTAATACAATTTTCTTCTGACCTTCTGTAAGCCATTCTAAAAAAAATTTATTTTTATTTTTCTCTGCCTTTATAGCGCAGCTTACTGCTGCATGTGCGACTTGAACTGAAAGTTTTCCCTTGGATAATTTCAAATCTTCCCTTACAATTACTACCTGTTTATACTTAAATTTAGAGTGCAATTCAAACATTAGACTCCTCTAAAGATGTCTTTCAAAATTAAAGTCTCATCTCTTTTTGGGCCAAATGAAATCATACAAATAGGCGTTTTTGTTAGCTCTTCTATATATTTAACATATTCAAATACGTTGTCAGGTAATGATTTAATGTCGTTTATGTTCTTCCAATCAATTTCTTCCCAACCATCAAATTCTTTATAAATCGGTTTACATTTAGATAATATATTCATATTTGATGGAAAATTATGGAGGATTTCTCCATTGTAATCATAGGCATAGCATATTTTGACTTTTTTCATACCGGTTAAAACATCAATTTTAGTTATAGCAAGAGCAGAAAAATTATTGATAAGGCATGCATAATTTACTAAAACTAAATCAAGCCACCCGCATCTTCTTGGTCTACCAGTTGTTGTACCAAATTCATTACCTTTACTTTGTATATATTTGCCTTCAGAATTACACAATTCTGCGGGAAATGGGCCTTCACCTACCCTAGAGGTATATGCTTTTGTTATTCCAACTATTTTGTCTATCTTTTTAGGGGAAACTCCAGTTCCTGTGCATATGCCTCCGGCATTTGTATTAGAAGAAGTAGTAAACGGATAAATACCGTGGTCTATATCAAGATGTGTGCCTTGTGCACCTTCCATTAATATAGTGTCTCCATTGTCATACGCATTATTTAAAAAAATTGAAGTGTCTTTTATGTATTTCTTTAAATAATCCCTGTACGCCAAATATTCATTAAAAATAGAGTCAACATCGAGTTTAGCATCTTCTCCAAAAGCATCAAATATCTTCTGTTTAATTGGGATTATTAAATTAAGTTTTTCTCTAAAGACATCAATATCCAAAAGATCTGAAAATCTAATTCCAAAGCGTGAAATTTTATCGGAGTAACATGGGCCTATTCCTTTTCTGGTAGTTCCAGCAGCAAGCGCCCCTTTCATTTTTTCTTCAATTCCATCAAGGATTTTATGATAAGGCATTATTATGTTCGCCCTATCACTAATAGATATGTCTGGGTTAAATCCATCCTTTTTCAATCTTTCAATTTCTTCAATTAAAATTTTAGGATCAATAACTACACCATTTCCAAGTACAAGTGATTTTTTATGAACTGCGCCAGATGGCATTAGATGAAATTTATAGACTTTATCTCCTACTACAATAGTATGCCCCGCATTGTTACCTCCTTGAAATCTGACTACTATATCTGATTTTTCTGCATAAAAATCTGTAACTTTCCCCTTACCCTCATCTCCCCATTGACTTCCAATTATTGATACGATCATTACCTCGCCTCATAACTAATTTTAAAATCTTTTTCAATTAAAATAGATTTTTTCCATTCATTATTTTCATTGGGATAATCTATCCTGTAATGGGCCCCCCTTGATTCTTTTCTTTCAAGCGCTGCCAATGCAATTACCTCAGAAATAAAAATTAGATTTCTTAGTTTGATATAATCCAAAATATTTTTTGAAGTTTTTATGTTTTCAAAAGTATTTTTAATTTGAGAAATTTCATGAATCGCCTTTTTTATACCTTTTTCATCTCTGACTATACCAAGGCGCTCCCATAAAATATCTTTAATTTGTTGTATCAATTCTTTTTCTATTGACTTATCCCCTATCTTAGGTAAAGAATCAATAAATGATTCTGTGTTGATATTTTCAAATTTATTTGTCAGTGCAAATTCTGCTGCATATTTTCCGGCGATTTTACCAAATACTAAAGCTTCTGTCAACGCATTGCCTGCAAGTCTATTGGCCCCATGTGTACCTCCAACTACTTCACCACATGCATAAAGCCCGAGTACATTTGTTTCACATTTTTCATTAATCTTTAATCCACCCATGAAAAAATGACATGAAGGTTTAACAAGAAGATTTTCCTTTGTTAAATCTATTCCCTTAGAAAGGAAGAATGTTAACTCTTTTGAATATTTGGATTTAAGTATACTCTCTGGAATTTCCTTGTAAGAAATAAAAACTCCGCCATCGATACCTCTTCCTTCAAGGGCTTCTGTGAATATTGCCCTTGACATTATATCTCTAGTGGTCTTTTCCATTAGAATAGGATCATATCTTCCTATGAATCTTTCGCCCTTACTATTTAGAAGAATGGCCCCATCATTAAAGACAAAAGGCAAAATTAAATAAGATTTTAGTGCAACTGTGGGAAAGAATTGGACATATTCCATATCAATTAAAGATGCCCCCACGTCAAATCCCAAAAAGTATCCATCCCCTTCAACGTCAGAAGGATTAGTAGAGTTTTTATATATACTCCCAGCGCCACCAGTAGCAATAACTATTGATTTAAAGGATATTTCTAAAAAATCTTTATTATCGTAAGCAAGCCCAGACGCCACTCTACCATTACTTTGAAAAAGTTTCATCAAAGTTTTACCTTCTAGAAACTTAATCCCCATTTTTTTTGCTTCTTCCATAAGTTTAAATGGAATGACCCGACCGCAACCAGGTCCTGGGGGCTCTACCCTAACTGTCCTAGGAACAGAATGTCCTCCAGATGAATTAAGAATAAAATTTCCATTTTCTTTTTTGAATTCAACACCATATTTTTCTAAGAATAAAATGGCTGACTTTGCATTTTTAGACAAAATTTCTGCAAGTTTAGGGTCACATACATTTAATGATCCTTTTTGGATATCACTAGAGTATAATCTTGAGGAATCGTTTTGGCCTAAAGGAGCATTTAGTATACCTTCAGATATTGCGCTACATCCACCTCTTCCAACAAATCCTTTTGTCAGAATTAGAACTTCTTTGACTTGTTTTTTTGCCTCTATAGCCGCTCTTAAACCTGCAAGTCCACCGCCTACTATTAACACATCACATTTAATTTTTTCCAACTGAACACCTTATCTAAAACTTGCTCTTACAGAAAGTCTTTTTGGCAAAGGTAATGGCCTTGTCGGCTTTCCTTTGACTAATTCCTTGAACGATTTTATGAATTCATTTATTGTAATATTCTTTTGAGAAGAGTCCTCTCTAGATCTAATGTTAAGGATGGAATTTTTAATTTCATCATCTCCGACAACGATTATATATGGAATCCAGTCCTTTTCGGCGTCCCTTATTTTCTTTCCAAGCCTCAAATCCCTATCATCTATATCGGCCCTAATTTCTGCTTTATCTAATTCATCCAAAACTTTTAATGAATAATCAAGCTGTTCTTCACCAACAGGTAAGATTCTAACTTGAGTGGGAGATAGCCATGTGGGTAACATTGGTTTCTTTCCTTTTTTAGATTCTAAAAAGGCAGTTTCTAAAAGCGCATATAAATTTCTTTCAATTGCCCCAGAAATAGAGGCATGTAACATTAATGGATACTTTTCTTTGCCATCTTCATCAAAATATTTTATCTCAAATCTTTCAGTATTCTCGATATCTATTTGAACGGTTGATAGTGCTGATGCTTTATTCATAGAATCAACAAAATTAAATTCAAATTTCATAACGAAGTAAAATGGCCTTTCATCCCACATCTCTACGAGAATCGGTTTCTTAATTAAAGACATCAAAGTGTCAACAAAATCTTTATTTTCTTCATAGAATGATTTAACAAATCTTATGGCAACTTCATATTCGATTCCGATTTCTTGCATCCATTTCATTGATAATTTAAATTGTTCAATAAACTCTCTCTTTGCATATTCCATATTTGGCGCTAACGTATGCATATCTGGCATTGTAAATGCTCTTAATCTTCTTAATCCAACTAGCTCTCCCCTTTGTTCTCTCCTAAAACTATATCGAGTTAGTTCATATAACCTAAGAGGCAAGTCCTTATACGAAATAATCATGTCATGTTTCATAAGATATTGGCCAAAACATGCTGCGAATCTCAAAAAATAATCGTCATTACCGGATTTCACTATGTATTGTCTTGCAGGAAATCTGTTTAGATATTTTGATAACATTGGATGAGTAATACTGTACATGATGGGAGTTTCAACCTCCATCCCTCCGTAGTGTAGAATACTATCCGTGACACTATTTTCTAGAAGTCTTTTAATAAGAATCCCTTTGGGGTACCACCTAAGATTTCCTGGATCAGAACCTTTTTCATAATCCACCAATTCAAGATTTCTCATATATTCAACATGGGGTGGGATCATATCAACTTTTCTAGAATGAGTAACTTCGTATTCTGTTAGCTTTCTTAGGCCGTCGTAATCTTTAAAGTCAAATTTTTCCTGGGGAACTAAATTCACATTAGTATCAAGGATATACCAACTTGATTTTATTTTTTCTTCTGCCTTTAAAGCTTCAGAAACAATCTCCCCTTTTTCTTGTGATTTAATACTTCTTGAAAGTTCAGACAAAGGATGGCCCTTGCAAGATATCTTAAAGGCTTTATAATACCCAAAAGGAGATCGTTTAACTTCAAAATTTAATATCAATTTTGATTCAAGATCTTTTAATATTTTAATAGCGACATTAGGGGGAGCTAATTCTTTGCTTAAGTGGGCATAGGGATAAAGGAAAATTTTCTTAGTTTTTACGGATTTTGATACTTCCGTTATCTCATGTATGGTGTTTTCAATAACTGAATCATCATCCCCCTCCTCAACCGCTATGAAAACTGAAAGACAATCTTCCATTCTACCTTGTTTCAAAGAATCTTCAATTTCTTCAGCTATTTTTGTCTTTGAAGTAATTTCGTATTCTAAATAGTCGCTATGTATTAAAAGAATCTGCATAGATTCACCATTAAAAGCATTATAGTATAAAAGCAATCTTTTTAGTTAACTTATATAACTTTCGGAATATGATATTAGTATTTTTAAATGGTAAATCTTTAATAGCTATAGCCCGCATATGCTTTATGGAAGGAATTGTTGCTATAACTGGTGCAAGTGGCGTCATATATGGTATCAAGTTGTTGGAAAACATAGGGGGAAAAGTACATCTAATTATAAGTGAAGGTGCAAAAAAAATAATAAGTGATGAAACAAACTACGAAATAAGTACTTTAAATAAATATGCATACAAAGTCTATAAAAATAATGAAATGGAGGCAGGTATTGCATCAGGAAGCTATCTTTTTGATTATATGATTATATGCCCTGCAACAATTTCAACAATTTCTAAAATTGCTACAGGGATTCAAGATAATTTAATAACAAGAGCCGCCGCAGTATCTTTAAAAGAAAAAAGAAAATTAGTTATTGTTCCACGAGAAACTCCCTTGACTTCCATAAATCTAAGGGGCCTTGCAACACTCTCTGAGGAGGGGGCAATTATTTTACCTGCAATGCCTGCGTTTTATCATAAACCAAAAAATATCGATGATGTAATAAATTTTGTAGTTGGAAGAATATTAGATCAGGTAGATATAAAAAATAATTTATTTAAAAGATGGGGCACTTAAAAATATTATTTTAGTTTTTTTAGTAGAAGTTCCGCACATATCTGAACGGGATCAATTGTAGGAGATAGAGGCGGACTATAACTATTCTCAATTTTTGCTAATTCATTAACTTTAATACCTTTTTGAACTGCAAACCCTGCTGCTAGTGTTCTAGAAAATACCCCTTCTTCTCCAATTGCTTGGAATCCCAGTATATCTCCATCTTTTGAAGCTAAAATTTTGATAAAGATATCCTTGTGTCCGGGGTAATATTCTGCTCTAGATTTACCTTTGTATCGAGCCTTGACATATTCTTTACCTTTTTTAATCAAGTCATCCTCTGTTAATCCAAATGCGCCAACTTTTAAATCAAAGAAGTCCATTACAATAATATTAACTAAAGGATCTAATTCGAGATTTCCTCCAACAGAATTGATACCCGCAACTTTACCTCCTCTAACTGCATTTGTTCCAAGACTAGATGAAAAATATTCTCCAGTGAAATGATATTTAATGCTTGCGCAGTCCCCACATGCATAAATGTCATCTATTGAAGTTTGGAGCTTTGAATTTGTTTTTATCCCTTTTAGAATTTCAATGCCACAGTTTTTAGCTATAGTGCTATTGGCTACAGTTCCAGATGCCATTATAATAATATCCGCATCTATTAACTCATTATCTGCCATTAATCCTCTAACCCTATCTTCACCTGCAATTGTTATTATTGATTTGTCTGTAATTAGGGTTACTCCTTTTTCCCTCATATATTCAACAATTAATCCACTCATATCTGAATCAATCTGTTGTCTTAATGGCCTAGCTTCTCTAGAAACAATTGTAACTTCAAGACCTCTTTTCTTTAAAGCATATGCCATTTCAAGGGATATACGACCAGAGATACAGCCTTTGCATCCTACTTTACATCCCCACCCATAAGCATAAATAATTGCTTTTTTGGAAATATCAATTTTATTAGACAATTCCTTTGCATCATCTAAAGTTCTTATAAAGTAGACTCCCTCGGGATATTTATAATTCGCCCTATAATTACATGGAATTGCTCCAGTTGCAATAATCAAAGAATCGTATTCTATACTAGAGTCGTCATCCAATACAATTTTCTTGAGTTGATTATCAATTTTTTTAATTTCTCTATTTAGAATAAGTTTTATTTTCTGTTTTTCATAAAACTCTTTTGGAAAAATTATTAAATTATCAAATGAATTAATATCTTCAGACAAAGCATAGGGCAATCCGCATAGAGAATATTGGGGATATTTTTGCCTTTCAATTATTGTGATATCTGCATTTCTATCAAATTTTCTTGCCTCTAGAGCTGCTTCTGAACCAGATGACCCTCCACCAATAATCACTAATTTCATGTTAATCAACTCTAAATATAAAAATAAAGTATTATTTAAATATATTTTCAATTTATAATAATATCAATTAATTCATGTATAGAATTAATTATAAAAAATATAATTTAAGATTAATGTAGCTTATCTAATCTATTTACTAAATCATCTTTCATTAAACAAATAATTGCATTATCTACAGTTTCTTCTTCAGTGATGACTGCTTTTATGTTATGTCTGACTAGATCATTATAAATGCCTTGTCCCATCCCATAACATACAACTAAATCACAATCTTTAATATTTTCTATCATACTTGAATGGTCACAACTGCCGCATTGTCCATTATTTTTCCCAATATTTTCTCTGTATTCTTCTTTAATTATTTTGTTATCTTTTATCTCAAATACTCTAAATCCTAATGTTCTCCCAAAATGGTGTGAAATAGTCAATTTATCGTCAGTCGCAATAGCCACTTTCATAATAACACCTCTATATGAATAGTTATTCATAATATTTATAAAGATTTTGTATAAAATATTTTAAAAGCCATAGATAAAGATTTAAAGAATATGGAAAATTAGAAGTTGGTGTTCTAATGGAAATAGGAACTTATTCTTTCAAAGATGATTTATTTTACTCAAAATCGCATGAGTGGATACAAATTGGTGAAGATATCTGTATAGTTGGGATAAATGACTATTCTCAAAGAGAAATAGGAGAAATAGCATATATTGAGCTTCCAGAAGTAGATAGTGAAGTAAAGCAATTTGATATTTTATGTCAAATTGAGTCAGTAAAAACTGTTTTGGATATTTTTTCCCCAATTTCAGGCAAAATAGTTGAAGTTAATAAAGAAATTGAAAATTCGCCAGATCTTCTAAATGTTAAACCGTATCAGTCGTGGATCTGTAAAATTAAGCCTGTAGATATTACAGAAAAAATAAATTTAATGAATGTCAATGAATATGTACAATATCTCAAAGAACTTATAGATAAGTAAGTTACGATTATAGCGTGCATTTTATAATCTAAATATAGACATCTTCTTAAATTCAATTCAACAAGTAAATATTTATAAAAAATATTTTAAAGTATAATTAACATTTTGTATATCCACAACATTTACAATTTACACAGCCTTCTGAAAATATAAGTACCTCACCACATTCAGGGCATTGTGCAGGCATGCCATTATTATTGGTGCCGCCATTTGAAGTTACTACAACATCTAATCTTTCCTGTTTTGTATCAAGCTCTTTCTTAATATACCTGTCTAAAACTATAGCTATTGCATCGGCACAAGAATGAACGGGTATACCTTCATCCCATGTTGGCATTGGACATCTAATATGTTTTAATTGTTCAAGTATAGTTTCAATTCTAATTCCTGATCTCAAAGCCAAAGAGATTAGTCTTGCTATTGCTTCATTCTGACTTGCAGGACAACCTCCAGATTTTCCCATCTGCATAAATATTTCACAAAGCCCATATTCATCCTCATTAATTGTAACATATAAATTGCCGCAACCGGTTCTAATTTTTTCGGTAAATCCTTTAGTAACTTTAGGTCTTGGTCTTGGTGCCTTTTGGATAGAGTTTGATGTTTCTTTTTTATTTACCTTACCAATATTCAAAACTTGTTCTTCTCTAGAACCATCTCTGTAAATAGTGATTCCTTTAAGACCACTTTTATATGCTAAAAGATAAGCTTGCATTACTTCTTTTTCATTTGCATTTTTTGGAAAGTTGATGGTTTTAGAAACAGCATTATCTGTAAATTCTTGAAAAGCGGCTTGAATTCGAATATGCCATTCAGGTGAAATGTCATGAGCAGTTACAAATATTTTTTTGATGTCCTCAGGTATTTCCGCTATATTCTTTAGAGATCCTTCCTTTGCAATTCTCTTCATTAGTTCTTGGCTATAAATCCCTCTTTTCTTAGATATTTCAGCAAAAACAGGATTAGTCTCCAAAAGCTCATCTTTATCCATAACGTTTCGAATGTAAGAAATTGCGAATATTGGTTCAATTCCGCTTGAGCTACTAGCTATTAAGCTTATAGTGCCAGTTGGCGCAATTGTAGTTACGGTAGCATTTCTAATTGGTGTTTCACCTCTATCATAAAATACGCTCTTTTCAAAATTTGGAAATGTGCCCCTCTTAGAAGCAAGATCTCTTGATGCTTCAGTAGCTTCTTCTTTAATGAATTTCATCACTGTTTTTGCAATAGCAACAGCATCTTCTGAGTTATATGGAATTCCCATCAATAGGAGCATATCTGCAAATCCCATAACTCCTAATCCTATTTTTCTATTACCTTTAGTCATTTCTTCAATTTGAGCCAATGGGTACCTATTAATATCGATAACATTATCTAAAAAATGAACAGATTTTTTCACTATATCTCGCAAATGATCAAAGTTTATTTCATATCCTTTTGAAGATTTCTTTAAGAACTTAGATAGATTGATTGAACCTAAATTACAAGATTCATAAGGAAGAAGCGGTTGTTCGCCACATGGATTGGTACTCTCAATTTCACCTATAGATGGAGTTGGATTGCCTCTATTTAGTCTATCTATAAACACTATCCCCGGCTCTCCATTTTTCCAAGCCATATTAACAATAAGGTTGAATACTTCCTTTGCATTTAATTTTCCCTCTACTTTGCCATTTCTTGGATTAAAAAGATCATAATCCTTGTCATTTTCAAATGCCTCTATGAACTTATCAGTAATCGCTACAGAAATATTGAAATTATTAAGTTTGGTGTTTTCCTCTTTACATTTAATAAATTCTAAAATATCGGGATGGTCAACTCTTAAGATGGCCATATTTGCGCCTCTTCTTGTGCCACCTTGCTTTATTGTTTCAGTAGCAGTATCAAAGACTGTCATAAAAGAAACAGGGCCACTGGAAATCCCTTTAGTTGTCAGCACTACATCATTTTTTGGTCGAAGTTTTGAAAATGAAAATCCTGTACCGCCACCACTCTTATGAATCAAAGCAGTATATTTTATTGCATCAAATATGCTATCAATTGAATCATCAACAGGCAATACAAAACAGGCAGATAGTTGTCCGAGTTCTCTTCCTGCATTCATTAGTGTAGGTGAATTGGGAAGAAATTCAAAATTTGTCATCATTTCATAAAAGTCTTTAGTTAAACTTTCAACATTAGCATTATTATCATAAATCAAATCAGCAATAGCTATGCTTTTTGCAACCCTTAAAAAAAGATCATTTGGAGATTCTATAATATTTCCTTCTTGATCCTTTTTTAGATAT
>JAAZKM010000038.1 GCA_012799835.1 Candidatus Methanofastidiosia archaeon | reverse complement strand
TTTATTAATGCTAATGCAATTTCTACGTCTTCTTCAATAATTTTGTAATTGCTTAATTGATTTTCAATTTGTTCTTTTAAATTTTTTAAATCAAATAACGATAATTCATTTTCTGGATAAAGTTGTTTTAATATTCTACTAATAGTATCTATACTCAATCTATATATGACTGATAATTCAACAATTGCCTCGTCGATATGAATGAATTCTTCTTGAATTTCTATTTCGTCTTGTCTTGTCTGTCTTAACACACCCTTAATGTTTTTAATTTCCATTGGCTCATGAATAATTCTTTTTGCCGTTATATTCTCGTGCTTGGGTCTTGATAAAGAGAGCACATAACTGTCTCTTTTTTCTTTTACTATCTTCTTTATTTTCTTATTCACCAATATAGGAGGTATTTTTGTTTTTCTTAATACAATTTTATCTTCTATTATATCCTGTCTTGTACTATCAAGAGTATGTAAATTCTCTCCATAAGTTTCCATCAATTGCATATCAAGAATTTTTACATTTTCTTTAGACAAGTAAATTCTAGCTTTTTTTGTATTACCTGGAACTTGTCTAAGACATCTAGATGCCGATTGTAAAACAAAATTATTACTACTTTTTAGTTTTCGAGCTAGTGCAGTTGCAAATAGAGATGGGCAATTCCATCCTTCAGTTCCCATATTTACAAGTAGGTATACCCTATAAGGATTATTGGGATCATTTATTCTATTATTGAAGTAATCTTTCAATTTGTCATTTGATTTGTTATTTATATCTAAAACAATAGAGGGGTCATACCCTAATTCAATTATTTTTTTTTCGACAATTGGTTTAATCTCTTTTACATCATCTGTTTTGGGGAAATATAATGCAATTTTTGAATTTGATTTATTCTCAATTTTAACATTTCCATATTCGTTAAAAAAATCTTCCAATACTATTTCAACAAATTTTTTTGATGATATGTCCTCATAAGAGTATATACTATTTTTTACTTCCTTAAGGATTCCATCTGCTATACCTTGAGACAAACCATACCAAAAAACAACATCTTTTAAAATCTGTTTTTTATAATAAGGAGTCCCCGTCGTATTAACTACAACTATCAAATTAGTTTCCTTTTCTAGATAATCTATAGTTTTTCTAACTTTTTTTAAACCATTTTCTAGGTCTTGCCCATAAGTATGATGAGCTTCGTCTGAGAATACGGCTAAATTAGGGAGTGAAGCAATAATCTCCAATCTTAGATTTGCTATTTCTTCATCTTCTTTTAATCTTTGTATTGATTTGTTACTTTGATATAATGTAGTCTGAAATCTTTTTCCTGTGGGTTTTTGTATTCTAATCTTTTCCGTGTTGGTAATTATAACGTTATAATTAGAGCCTAATCCTGGTATACTTTTTTCTCTGTCTTGAGTATAAGATATTTTTAAATTAGTAATAAAGATAAGATATAATCGTTCGGGCAATATTAGATCATAGGGTACATCAGAAATTTCTTTTAATGCCCCCACGATAGTTTTTCCGGGAGCAAATACTAAAGCATTCTTGACGAAATAGTCGCCATATTCTATAGCCATTGAGAATTCAGTAGCAATTATAGCGCCTATGAGGGTAGTTTTTCCTGCACCCATAGCTAATGCTAAGATGTAACTGGGGTATGCCATATCCAAGGTCTCTCTAATGGATTCTAATTTATTTTTTTTTACAAATTCATTGTCGTTTTTTATTTTATTAAAAAAAGTTTCAATCGTATTTTTATCAATAAGATCTTCTGGATAGTTTTCATAAAAAAATCCTAGGCCTAATATATCAAGTAGTTTCCTTCCTTCAAAATATTTAGTATATACGTCTATAATTCTTGGTGTTTTTTCTATAATCCTAAGATACCAATAAGTTTCTAATGCCTCAAATTGAGCTTTTCTAAGATATCTAAGATATTTGTTACCCTTGTCATCATTAATAAAATTATAATCAAATATTTCTTTTATTAAAGGATATTCACATCTATAATCATTTTCTCTCCACTCACTCACTTTATTTTTTATTTCATTTGGAAGAAAAAGCTCCATTATAATCCTCTTTTTTTCTTACAGATTGATATATTAAAACATTTCTATTTGTCTTTTCCATTTAATTATTTAAAACAAGCTATTATACTATATTTTATTTTAAAAAATATATTGTTCCTGAAAATATCACCCTCTAATTTGGCCTTAAAATTAGGGCCATTCTTTTTGGCTTGGAAAATGATATTCAATTTAACTAATCCTTAATCAAAGAGTATCCTATCCATAATAAAAATAAAGGAAATATCATTAATAATAGGATACCAAATAAATTCAGGAAATACATATTGCTATATGGGAATCCCATAAATACAGCCAACGGGCTAATCTTAAAAAACAGAAATAACGCAGGAAGTGAATATTTAACTAGTATCCATCCGCCTACACCCATTACCAATAGTCCAAAAATTGCTTTGATTGCACCCATCATATCTTCCTAGTTGCTTTTGTAATAAAATTTGTTGTCGATTAAATCTACTGAGTATAGTTACTATTCCAAATAACAATTGATTGATTATAACGTTCATTTCCTTCTTTCCATAATTATGTTTCATTACCAAAGATTTTTGTCCAATTTTATCTTTTTCCAAATGTAAATTTTTTAGATTTTTATTGGCCCTAAAATTAAGGCCAAAGTATTATAAAGTGGTATGGGTTATGAAGGCATGAAGGAATATTACTGTTATAGGTGCGGGGTAGTGTTGGCCAGGCCGATTGAGATAACTGCAAGCTATTGTTATGATCCAAAGACAGAGAGGACATTTTTAATTTGCAGGAAGTGCAAAAGAAAAAAAGATAGGGTTATCTGGTAATTTAGTAATCTGTATACAAAAGCTTGGAGCTTATGAAATTTTTATTTTTATATAGTTTGAAAATAAATGATTTTTTATATATAAATATATATATTAATTAGATTTAAATTATAAAGAAAAAATTTATATACTAATAACTAAATTTATTATGAGGGTAAGGCCTAGGGGGAATTTGTGTACCGGAATGGTGCACTCTATTAGTAATCCCCCTAGGGTCCTCTTATATAATTTCTTCGCTTATTATCTTTGATTTAATAAGATTATAATAACATGTCTCTTTTTGTTCATATTTTCTTAAGATGGCCCAGGGTATAAAGTCAATTGCTTGTAATTCTCCCGAGGTTCTTGAATCTATATGGAATATGTCTATATTCGCAAATGATTTGTATTGCTTTACTTCTTTTTCTAATTTTTCATTTAAGTTTTTTCTTTCTTTTTTTGATAGACTTTTATCGAGTATAATTTCTAAATTATTTTCATTTAATGGGATTCTTCCCAAAGTTCTTACAATTAAATCTATATATTCCTGATTTTTTGTAATTGTTGTATTTATATACATGTTTTTTTTATCTAGCACAGTGCAGTATATTCCTATATCGAGTTCTGCTAATTTGCTCAATGCAAATTTTTTTATTTCTTCAGTAGACTTATTTGCTTTTATTTCAGGAGTATTTTTCATTTTTTTATTTAATTTTCTATTTCTAATCTTTTTTGATATTCTTTTAAGCGGAAGATTATCATTTGTAATTACCAGGGCTATTAAAAAGAATTTTGAACCATTACTTCCTAGGTCTCCAGATTCATCAATGTATATCTTCAAATATTCACCATTGTTATTCAAGTTAATTTATTGCCCTACTAAGAATTTGTCAGTTATATCCTCCCTAAGCATTTCGTAAATTTTCAATTCTGATCTTATTTTCGATATACTCTCTTCAATTCTAGTTATTTTTTTTAGCATCTCTTCTTGTTTATCCAAATCTAGGAGTATTGGTAAATTTCTGATATAGACTTTAGAAATATTTTTTTTTGTTTTACCAGTTTCACATACCCTGAAGTATTTCCATATGGCCTTACTATTAAGGTAATACACTAGAATCTTAGGATTAATTTTCCTCTTATCGCATTTTATTCTAGCTAAATAATGGGATAAAGTAAATTGAACATCCTCCTCATTAATATCAAACAAACTACTGTTTCCAACATTTGAAGATAAAGCAATAATAATATCGTCAGAATTTAATGAATATTTTCTAAGTTCGGCGCCTTTAGATTCATTAATATAGACAAGGTCAGTTAGATCTATTTCTCCTTCTTTTATGTTTTTTACTACTAAATGAACATATTCTGAAGCTTTTTTAACTGCTTCTTCAATGGATATTAATTCAACTGACATGAACATACCTTTAAGGAGATATCAGATTTCAAATACATACTCTTATGAAAAAAGAATAGATATAAATCTTTTCAATATGAATTAA
>JAAZKM010000037.1 GCA_012799835.1 Candidatus Methanofastidiosia archaeon | reverse complement strand
AGGCTTTGGAATACATTCATTCTAGATTATCTTTAGCAGGTGCTTCATCAGAAATATTTGATAACAATGCTATGTTAGCAGCCTACAGAAGCTGTACTAGCTCTATTAGACGCTTAAATACGATTCTAACTAAAGCTTTAATAATAGGTGCACAACATGAAAAAACTGTAATTGATACTGATATAATAATGGCTTCTGCCAATGAAATATCACTATATTGAATTTAAGGAGCTTAGGCTCCTTTTTCTTTTAGGAATAAAATGATTTATCTATAGGGAAAAGGTGCTTTTATAGAAGTAATTTGCAGTAACACGAAGTATTGTTATAGAAATAAAGTGTTGTTTAGATTAGGCGTAATTTGACGTTTAACAGTACAGACAAAAATATAACTATAGGCGTTGGCTCCTATGGATGGGCCATTCACAGGGACAAAACCACAGATGCCCTTATTGAGCACATTGAAAGCAACGAAAACAAAGTTATAGAACCTATTTATTCATTTAGAGACCTAGAAAGAAGTACTAACGATATTGGAAGCTCCTATGTTGAAATTGATTTAAAAAATCAAATGGTATATGTTTATAGGGACGGACAGCTAAGAGTTAAGACTAAAACAGTAACTGGTAATGTATCTAGGGGCAAGGCTACTCCTACAGGAATATACCCATTAAACTACAAGGAAAGAGATACTGTTCTTAGAGGGGAAGACTATGAATCACCTGTGAAATATTGGATGCCCTTTAATTATCATATTGGACTTCATGATGCTGATTTGAAAACAGAATTTGGTGGAGATATATATGAAAAAAATGGTTCTAATGGATGTATAAATTTACCACCTGAAAATACAAAGGCCATATTTGATTTAGTTTATCCAGGAATGCCAGTTATAGTCCATTGATTCTAAAGGTAAAACTATTCAACATCCAATAAATAGGCAAAATAATACATGTAATAGTAAATAATATATGGGTCAAAAAAAACCACCTGACTTCTAAATTCAGGTGGTTTTGTATTGAAGTTTTTACTTTTAATTTATTTACTTTGATTAATAGCTTGAACAGCAGTTATTGCAACAACACCTACAATATCTTCAAAACTACATCCTCTTGACAAATCGTTGACAGGTTTTGCAATACCTTGGGTTATTGGCCCATAAGCTTCTGCCTTTGCTAGTTGTTGAACTAGCTTATATCCAATATTTCCTGCATCTAAATCAGGGAATACTAGAACATTAGCATTGCCTGCCACTTTATTTCCAGGTGCTTTAGAGCGTCCAACTTCTGGAACAATAGCTGCATCAAGTTGGAACTCTCCGTCAATAGCATATTCTGGGTACTCTTCTTTTGCTAGGCGTGTTCCTTCAATTACCTTGTCAATATCTTCATGCTGGGCACTTCCCATAGTTGAATGTGATAACATTCCTACAACTGGTTTTTCTCCTACAAGTGATTGAAAGCTTTTTGCTGAGCTTCCTGCAATAGTTGCTAATTCTTCTGCTTTTGGATTTTGAACTAGTCCACAATCTGAAAAAACAAAAGTTCCATTGGCACCAAGTTCGGAATTTGGTACAACCATTACAAAGAATGTTGAAACAAGTTTTGTTCCTGGTGCTGTTCTTAGAATTTGTAATGATGGCCTAAGTACATCTGGCGT
>JAAZKM010000036.1 GCA_012799835.1 Candidatus Methanofastidiosia archaeon | reverse complement strand
TGTGAGAATTGATCTGATGCTAGCCTCGTTTAAAAATATTCTATTTGAAAGAAGTTTTCTCCCTATATTTTCTTCTTGTTCAATAATTTTTAAGGCTATAAGAATATCAGCATTTGTAAAGTTTGCTTGCGAAGTTATTTTCCTTTTAAGCATATCCATCAATTTGAGATGTTAATATATATTACTTTTGTTTCATAAAATAAAGAAAAAAATTATAAAATTATATCTAAAAGATATGAAAGTTGTTTTATTGGTTCGTTTAAATCAGATACGTTAGCGGCGTTTAGTATTAGTATATCTTTTTGATTGTATACGTTCTTTAGATATATCATGCCCTCTGAGTCAATGAAGTTCCAAAGGTTGTATACTCTCTTAATTTCCTCATTATTTTCTTTATTCCCGATTAGAATCATATTGTATCTTACTCTATCTGAAGCCGTTATTTCATTATCCATCCTTACTAGATTGGCTGGATCTACTTTGACGTTGACAGTTTCCTTTTTAGGTATAAGATCCACTCTTTGTATCTTGTATTTAATGTGGTATCGCTCTTCATCGTATTCTTCAACATAGACTCTAAAGTATCTATCCGGGCCCCAAAATATTGCGCCCTCTTTTAAGCAGTCAAAGGGTATTGGTTCACAAAGCTCAATCTTTATTGAACGAAGATCTTTTGTACATTCTTTGCATCTATCAGTATAAGGATTATAGAGATTGCCATCGTTCATCAAAAATCTTAGTTTCCACATGGAGCCGTCATTTTGAATGTAGTTGCAGTCACAGTCGTCGATGCATCCGTAATCAGTCAATGTGTAAATATTGAATCTTGCTATCATATGTTTCTTTATCTCACCATCAATATTCTTTTCTAAATCATGCTCCATCCCAACGAATGCTACATCAGCACCTTCAATTGCAAACTCAACCTCTTCTTTATAATTATCACAATCTAGGTCCTTGTTGTACTCAATTACACATTGACAATCAGATGACGCTATGCCGGGTGACAAGTTTGATCCCGGCGCAGGGGTAAAATGTCTAATTGCAGAGCCGTAAATCTTCCCAGTGTTTTTATCTTGTAGGAACGCAATAATTCCACAATAATCTTTACCACATAGATCTATTTCTGTCCTGTAAACATCACCATTATTTAGATCTTTCCAATTGTAATCGGTAACTTTTTCACCACAATCTGTCGTCCATTTATTGATATTCTGCCAGTATTCCGAAGTTATAAGCCCAGTAGCAACAGGAGCACAGCAGCTGCAGTCAATGCTCCACACATTTAGATATAGTTCAGTGTTTGGTAGATCTTTGTTCAATCTTACAGTTACTAAGGCTTCCCTATCTTTTGCTGTTGTAAATCTCTCAGGATCCATATTAGTGTTTATGATTACTTTTGCATCACAGCATCTGCTAGCATTTGCTTCATACGCATTTTTAAACGCTTCATAATATGCATCTTCTGTGTTTGGGGGTATCTTTTGAATGGCTTTGGATTTATTTCCATTGAAAATTAGCGTTGGATAGTTAGCAGCCGCATTATAGTCATATCCATACCCATAAACATATTTATAAGTTGGGCCCAATCCATGATTTCCAGAACCAAAATGAAGAGACGCATCACCTGCCACAGTTGCCCATGCAAAAATATCCCAATCAAAGTACCTATTGTAAATGTAGTTCGGATCAATTCCGGCTTCGTTCATCCTCGAATGGTATACTATTGGAATGATATCACAGTTGTTGCCTGTAGTTACTAACTTGCATAAAGCTTCTGTAGCTGCCTGAGATTCTGCCTGTGTATCGACGAATAACTCAGCCAATACATTCTCGCAGCAATCAACAGTCATAATATGTCTTTTAACTATACCTTGTGGATCTGTAATTTCTACTGTAACTTTATGTTCGCCAAGATAATATCTTCCAGTTTTATGATCAAAATTGACAGTTGTTTGACTTTTATCCCAGTTTATGTCAACAAGTTTAACTTTGTATTTTCCATAAGTTTTAGTTTCTCCTACCCTAAACTCTTCATCTGCCCAAGTTAAAGGAGTTCCGTAAAATATCCTGCCTACAGTCTTGTCTTTGAAAGTCTGATCTTCATTATATTCGTACATCCTCAGCAAATTAATCTGCTTTGACAATATATTATAGCTTGATGTTTGTGTAGAATAGCTTTTTCCGCCAGTCTGAATAAAGTCACCGGGTAAAGATTCTTTCACGTCTTCAATCCAATAATCTAGACGTTTTAGCATATTTTTTTCTTGTCCTAGAGTCTTCTCTGCCCATGCGAAATCGATGTAGTATGTATTTGCATATAATACAGAAAAAGACTTGCCCTTTACCTCAAGTTCATATAATGAGTACGGCATAGCTGTATTTGGAGGAGTACCATGCCATGGATCAAGTTCAATAAGTAATGCATTTGTGTTCACAGGATTAATTAAAGAAAAACTATCTGTCATCTTAGTAGCGCTTCCTGCACGTGGCCAGCTGCCACTAACTGGTAACAAAGTCCAGTTTCCAGTTGGTCCGTACATCATCCCAAGAGAAGGATCAGGATCATATAAAGTATTTGGGCAATAGGATTTTAGATAATACATGTTATATCCGGCTACAACTGGTAGATTTTCAAATGTGAAGTTAACATCCGAAATTTCTTTATAGTCATTGAACTTCACTAGAAGATATTTAGCATAGTGATTTCCGACAATTCTTGTGCCCCGGTCACCATCAAATAAAGCTTCAACACTCTCTACTTTGAAAGAACAAAAATCGGTTGGATTTGCTCCGTGTGAATAAAAGTAAGCCGGTGTAGTAAAACTCCTCCAGGCAAGTCCATATCGAGGTTCTGACAAAACTCCAGTGTATCCAAGGGCGACGTTGTCACGGTCATCTTCAACTAAGCTTGGCGATTCCCATATAATCTTCTCATCGTTGCCAGTCACGCTATAGTAAGTTTCATTGGTGATTTTTGTCACAACTTCTGCAACTTTTTGTATATCTTTTGCAGTTACCTTTTCGCTTAATACTATTAAAACTTGAGGATTTCCTTTTTCATCGATGAAGAAAGATCTCCCAGGAAGATCCTGGGCAGAAGAGGAAGGAATGGCAGACAATACGAATGTAACTAATAAAAAAATGGAAATTAATTTTTTCATATTGTCCACCTCAATTTTGGAAAGAATCGGTATATTTCCACTCGATTCTCATACCATCTGAAACTTTTTGATTTGACACACCAAGTTGGGCGTAGTTCCCATTAATCCAGTATTGCCAGTATCTGCCGGTGGATCTATTTTCAGAAAGCCCTTCAATTGACTTAATAAATGCGCCTAGTGAAGATATATCGTAATCAAATTTCATTCCCGATGACTTCATTGCATCAAAGATTGTAGAATCAATTGGCACCTTAACATCTTTCCATTCTTTTGTATACTCCCCTCCAAAATCAACAGATATGCTTACTTTAACATTTTTAGTATCCTCAGTAGTTGGGATTTTAATTACAGTAGAAGGAGATTCAGATGTAATAGAGATCTCATCTTTTTGAACGAACAGATCTCCATTATTATCTTTCCATTTTAAGAGTATGAATTGAGAGTTAGCATATTTTTGTAAATTTGCATGATCTTCTAAAATAAGACCTGCCGCAAATGTTCCTTCTCTCGAAGCCCCCCAAAGCATTAGGACATTAGATCCATTGTGTTTTCCAAAGTATATAATGCCTATATCTTCTCCCTCACTTATCTTTGGTTTTGAGAGTGTAATGTCTTTAGCTGTTATTAGGATCCTATCTTGAGTCTCCTCATACCTCACTCCAAAAGCATCGTTTAGTTCTTTTGTTTTGGAATTTATAGCTGGGCCACCTATAACTACAAGAGATTTATTTGACGGCACTTCGAAATCCAAGGAATTAGTACTTAAAATGCCCATTTCCTTGAAGCTTTTTGAAGTCGTATCTCTTGTTAGGAGATCAAGTGAATTTGCATTCTTTCCAGTTACAAAAACAGCACCATTTGAAAAAGCAGACGGCACATTACCTATGTTTTCTGCAAATATTACAGAAGGTAATTGAACAAGTAAAATCGTTAACAGAAATACAACAAAGAAGTTACTAAATTTTATTCTTTTCATTTATATCCCCTCCGAATTGATATTGTTATGGATGGTGGAGCCATCCATGTATATATAGTTTTCGTATTAAATGGTTAGAAAAGGTTAAATAATACGGATGGCTAAGCCATCCAAGGATAATATGCTCAAGCTTACTTATATAAGAAAAAAATCAGTGTTTCACAACGCATCTCCATTTTTAAAGATAACTTGGATTCTCTCAATTCTTATGATCTCAGTGATATTTGAACATCCAATAATCCTGTTTATAATATTTTTATCCCCTCTATTAATGGCGGCGATATCAAAGATATTTAACGAATGGTCAAAAGTTATGAAACTTGTCGTCTACTTCGTTCCATTTGTCATTTTGTTTAATCTTATAGTAAATGCTAATGGTGAGACAGTGTTGTGGCAGCTACCTTTTAAAATCCCAATTTTTGGAATATTAAATATTACGCTTGAAGAGCTTATGTTTTCTCTAACAATGTGCATAAGATTGGCTGTGATTTTAGGGGCGTTTGCAGTATTAAATCTCACAACTGACCCAGATGATCTCTTAAGTGCTATAACAAAATTAAAGCTCCCTTATAGATCCGTTGTTGTGACATCTCTCTCAACAAAATTCGTTCCAGTCCTTTTCTCTGATCTAAATAACATACAAGAAGCACAGAGATCAAGAGGTGTCGATTTTTCTAAAGGCAAACTCAAAGAGAGAATTAAGAAATATGGGGCAATGTACTTCCCTTTACTCTCTAAAAGCCTTGACAGAAGTGTTCAGATTGCAGAAGCTATGGAAACTAGAGGATTTGGAAGGTATAGTAAGAGAAGCTTCTATAAGGATGTTAAAATTTCCATTTCGGATGCTTTTTTAATAGTCGTATCAATTGCGCCCCTGATTGTATCACTTTACATGGCAAGCCAAGGTATAGGAATCTTTAAGTTTTATCAGAGGATTGACCCACTAATAAAATCAAACACAGAAGCGTACTTT
>JAAZKM010000035.1 GCA_012799835.1 Candidatus Methanofastidiosia archaeon | reverse complement strand
TTTGTTTTTCAATGAAAGTTTACCCATTTAGTTCACTTCCTTTCCTACGGCATAGGTCATAATTTTTTCCTGGCTCGCATCCGCAATGTCCATTGTGCCGGTCACTTTTCCTTCATGCATTACCATAACCCTATCAGAGATCCCTAATATTTCAGGTATTTCTGATGAAATCATCAAAATGCTCATACCTTCTCGTCTATATTCGTTTATCAGTTCATAAATCTCTTTTTTTGCTCCCACATCAACACCCCTTGTGGGTTCATCTAGAATTAGTATTTTAGGATTTGCATCCAAGTTTTTGGCTAGAGCTACCTTTTGTTGATTTCCTCCACTTAGAAATTGAAGGAGTTGTTTTTTACTTGCAGCTTTAATTGACATGCTTTTAATATAGCTATCTGTCGATTTTTCTTCTTTTTGTTTATCTATATTGCCCAATTTTGTTGTATATTTATCGAGGGAAGAGAGGGTTACATTTTCAATCAGATCCATACCAAGTATAATGCCATTTCCTTTTCTGTCCTCCGAAAGGTATGCTATTCCATTTTCAAGGGCATCTTTAGGGCTTTTTATGTTAACGGCCTTATTATTTAGTATTATTTCTCCTGAATCTGGATGGTAAACTCCATAGATTGTTCTTGCGAGTTCTGTTCTTCCAGCACCCACTAATCCCGCAATTCCAAGTATTTCACCTTTTTTTAGTTCAAAGGATACGTCTGTTATAAATCGGTTTGTTAGCTTGTTGACTTTAAGGACTACATCCCCGAGTTTTGTATCTACTCTTGGGTACTGTTCGCTTAGCTTTCTACCTACCATCATTTCGATTATTTTATCTTCGTTTAAATCTTGGATAGACTTTTCATCTACCAAAGCACCATCTCTTAAGACTGTCACATGATCACAGATTTCAAAGATTTCATTTAGTCTGTGAGAAATATAGACAATACTTTGTCCTGCATTTTTAAGCTCTTTTATTACTTGGAATAGACTGTCAGTTTCTGATAATGTAAGAGCTCCTGTTGGTTCATCCATAATTATTATCCTTGCATCTAGAGAGAGTGCTTTTGCTATCTCTACAAGTTGTTGTTTTCCTACACTAAGATTTTTAACAAGTTCTCTGGGGTCTTCTTTAAGTCCAAGTTTTTCTATCCATACTTTGGAATCTTCAAAAAGTTTTTTCCATTTGATTCGCCCACCTGTACCAACAGGTTCGCGGCCAAGATAGATATTTTCTCCTATGGATAAGTCTCGAACAAGGTTGAGCTCCTGATGGATTATTGCAACCCCATTGTCTTGTGACTCTTTTGTAGTTTTGAATTCTACAGGTTTTTCATCTAAGTATACTTGACCTGAAGTTTTTACATATACTCCGGTTAGGATTTTTACTAAAGTTGATTTGCCGGCACCATTTTCACCAACAAGTCCCATTACACTACCTTTATATATGTTAAAATCAACATTATTCAGAACTCTCACACCTGAAAACTCTTTGATTATATTTTTCATCGACACTATTTTTTCTGCCATGGAGAACTCCTCCTTTCAAATAAAAATAATTAGAATACGACTCCTGATACTAAAATAACATTTGAATATGGAGTGAATTCTCCGGTTCTAATCACAGCTTTGGACTGACCGGTTCTTTTTTTGAACTGCTTATGGGGAATATAAATGATTTCTATATCCTTTTCATA
>JAAZKM010000034.1 GCA_012799835.1 Candidatus Methanofastidiosia archaeon | reverse complement strand
TGTATGAGTAGTGGCGGATTACGGAGCACTTTCCTGTCAAGTTGCGATGAACTTGATGCGAGGTAGAACGCTCGAATACGCTACAACTCCCGCCATTACTTATACACGATGTTGGCATTTCGTTGTTTTTATAATGTCTTTAAAATATATTCAATTCTTTCTTTCCAATACGGTGTCTCTACTTTATAATACCTATCATTGTCTGGATATAAAACAATTAGGAACATTTTTGAAATTTTAATTCTGTAATTGTTTTCAAGTATATAACGATATAAACTTTGTTGAAGGCAATAGCGATTATAACTTGTGTCAGGAATGTCAGAAAGCTTACCTACACCACAATTACCCCAACCATCTGTTTTTATTGGATTACCTGCAAAATCTACTACCTTTTTACTCCTTTTCCAATCATAAATTTCAAATCCGGTGCTACTTGAAGCAATTAAATCAATAGTTCCAGCAATATTATATTGCTCGTCAAATATTCGCCACTCTGTTCGATATGGGTTAATATTATTATGGTCTGCTACAAACTGTCGAAACAAATGAAATTCTTCCGTTTCATTAAATGTTTGATTAAGATAATATTTCTCTATCTGTTCATGTAAATATGTTCCTTGATTTGCTGCCTCAAGTCCTCGTTCGTTCCATATTCGAACAATTTCTTCAACTGGCAAACCGTATAATGGATTACTTGGACTTAATGTAGAAGCTTTACCATAAGAGTCAAATTCAGGGAAAAACTTAGATATTATTGTACTTGCCGAAGGTGCAGGAATACCGTCAATTGTGTAAATATGGGAATCTGGATAAAATGAAATTCGTTTATCTCTTGGATGGGCATTAACTTTATTATAACCAATATTTTTAGTTTTATCCTCAACACCAATAATACTGGGAGTTACAAGTTTTTCCTCTAAAATCTCTTGTTCGCTAAAATCTCTTTCAACTGTTTCTATTGTTTCAGGAATAACACCAAATTCATGTTCAAGGTATTGCTCTCGATATTTTGCTTTTTCCCATTTTTGAGCCTGAACAATATCCCAAAGCTTTTCAGATTTTAAATTTATGCGAGAATTCAAATCATTCGAAAAAGCATAATTTGAATCAATTGAACGAATTACAAAGGCTAAATATTTTAAACACTCTAATTCTTGAGTATGTATCTGAAATTCAGAAAATCTAATAACAATCCAACCCCTATCAACAAAATAAGTATCTCGCATAACATCCTCACCTTTACAATGTGTTGGTTGTCTTGTAATAGCTGCATAAGGCTCATCAATTTCTACGTCAATTCTAATGTTCTTATCTTTTTTCTTGTCAATAATCGCAATGTCTGGTTCAAATGCTCTTGTATCTTTACCTGTATTTAAACGAACTTCACCTGAAATGATAAAATGATTTCCAAAATACTTTTCTATTGAATTTTGAAATGATTCCTCTTTAAATCCACGTCTTTTGGTATTTCCAAATCTATGTGTACGAACAATACAACCTTTCTTTGGAATTCTGATAACAGCATAATTATCACAACTCTCGACAATATTTAATTGATAATTAACAAATAAATTTCCAGTAGTTTCTTTACTCTCCTCTTTAATTGCTTCTGGTAATTTCTCAGCTGATTTGACTTTTGGTTGAGATGTAATTACTTCTTTAGGTTTTTCAATTTTCTTTGGTTCTGATTTATAAATAACTTCAGGCTCATTCACTTTTGAAAGCTCAGTCTGTTTATCTGAATTTTCAGTGGCTACTTTTTTTATCGATTTTGAGGTTTCCTTTTTTTGCTCTTCTTCAATCTTTTTTTTGTAATTTCTAACTATTTCTTCCTTAATTCGATTTTCATTTGCAATTTTTTCAGCTTTTTTTCTTTCTGCTTCAATTACCATTAATCGGTTTAATTCTTCTTTTTTTCTCCTTCTTTTTCTTTTAAACAAAATAATCACTAATGTAGTCAAACATAGAAGGGTAGAAATTAGCCCAATCCAAAATCTTTCAGGATAAGTCTTAATAAACTCTATTATCAATTCGTAAATTTCTGTCATATCGTAGGGTCTTTTTTACAATGAATGCCAACGAGCACATGTATGAAATGTTTGGGGTTTGCGGGCTTCGCAACTGTCTGCCGTTACAAAAGCTAATACGGGGCAGAATGCTTCAAGTAACCAC
>JAAZKM010000033.1 GCA_012799835.1 Candidatus Methanofastidiosia archaeon | reverse complement strand
GCCAAAAAGTGTGGTTCCTTGAAATCTGTATATACAATATCACGAAACAACTTCTTCCAATTAAAGGTAAGCTTTCGTAAATCCCAATAACACGCCTTTATCTGATATTCATAACCATCTGAATAGTGCGTTTCAATGTATGATTCATCGCATTCAGGCAAGCCAAGACTAGTAAAATAGCCAGGAATTTCATCTTCGTCATCACGGTCCAACCATACATTTATACGTAAAATATCATATGGCTCGGTTACTTGATAAATGGATAGCGCACGATGGATAGCTTCTTCAAAATGAGTTGGTATAATCCTAAACCTTTCATCAGTCGGGTCACCAATGCCCATTTCAAAACGTAGCCCATACATCGCTTGATAAAAGATAGGGCCATATACACTTTGGATACCCATATTCTTTATCATTTGAGTAAATTGGTTATGAAAAGACTTACTTAATTTCATTCATACCACGCTTTATAATATCTCTTTTAATTTATTGACCACTGCTATATCCCCAGGTAGCCAGTCTACTGAATCAAGTGTCGCTTTAGTCAACCATTTCGCTGCGCTATGCTCTAACAAATCTAGCTGCCCCGAAACGCGTTGACATAAGTAACAATACATTTTTATTTAAAATCTTGACTCCATTCGTTCTACAAAACCCCATAATTCTCGTGGAATGACTAATTGATTTGAAAATGGATTGATAACGATTCCAGAGATATGTTTATCATTGTTTTTTGCCAAAGTGATTGCTCTCAAAAAATTATCTTGAATAATTGAGACTTTATTACCGTATTCTCCCATCTCTTCTGGCCTACTAAATACTGGAAAATAAAACTCACCTTCGCTCATGAGTATATCTGGAACTAAGCGAACTTCATCTTTTGTTTGACCAACTTTATCCTCTAATTCGGGAACGATTTCTGTAAAATATTTCAAATCTCGTTCACTCATATGGGCCACACAAGGTATACAGACTTCACAATCTCTTAATAAACGTAATAGATTAAAGAGCCTTTTTTTATTTGCATCGGCTTTTAAAACGACAATCGTCTCTTCCAGCAAGCGACCATTTGAAAAAACCTCTTTATCAAAATGCTCTTCGTCCTGCATTAAATTAAAATCGCAAATGAATATTGTATAATCATCATCTTCTGTATAAGGAAAATAACTGATTGTATTTCCTTGATGCACACCAAAATTCTGCTGAGGCTCTGACAATACCACCCCTAAATAACACGTATCATCAAGTTTATCTATAAATGATACTGGTACTACTTCAGGCTCACATCCGTTTTTTACAAAGATTACACTTTCCAAATTTGTCGAATCCATTTTGTACACCTACCTTTAAATCAATTAACTTTACTTACACTTTCTTAATTGAAGATATTTTCACAACTTTTTGATTTTCTAAATTATAGTCACGAATCCAAACTAAATCTTTTTTCCATTTTCGAACAGCAATCAATAATTTTCTTTGATTTTTACTTCGATTAATAAAATATTGCAAATAATCAATAATTTCATTTTTAGATAAAATCTGATAATCTACTAAATTGGCTAAAATTTTATGACGTTCTTGATCCTTTAAGTTCTCAGTTTGATTAACATTGTAACCATATAGTCTTAAAATGGATTCTAATGCTAAATTTCCAAAATCACCATTATATTTCCTAGAGTGTTCAACAAATCGAATATTCCCTAAAATTGCACCATATTTTTCTTTATAAATCTTGAATTGAGAATAATTCATAAAACATTTATTACAGTTGGGACAATACTGTGCATTGAGAGTTATTACTCTACCCTTTATTGTTTTATATTTTGCCGAAACAGTAGTGTGTTTCTTTTTACCACATTTACAAGGTTTAGATGATTTATACACATACAAGGTTACATCACTATTAAAAGAATTCTTTATCTTATTATCCGTCTTTTTGTCATCGCTTTCAATGTTTTCTTTCTGAATAGTCTTTTTATTCCGTTTGTAAATCGCATTAATATACATGATAGAATACTTCGATAACGTATCTCCTACCTTTGGCGATGAGATATAGTTAGGGTATAGTATAGCTAACAATTTACGCGCAGCTTTTTGAAAGGCAGCTTCTTTTATTTCGTCATATTCAATCGATGTATGCAGCCACTTTTCTGATTTACAAATAATTTCAACACAATATTTTTTTCTGCCATTCTCCTCAATTTCATAACATTTAGTTCGTAAAATATATTTTTTTAAAACTTGTTGCATATATTCATAGTAATCAAAATCAATCTTCATAATCTTCCCACCTGAATGAATTAAGTATTCACTTCTAATTTAATTGCATCGAAAATATCCTCTATCTGAAATAAAATATGCACGATCAGCTAATTCTACTAACTTTTTCTTATCGATAACCTAATTAATTGGCTTTTCAACTAGTCTCAAAGTGTAAGTATAATGCAGAAAGTCTATGCCCTCTTCATCTTCATGAGCATAATTATTCCCACTAAATCGATAAACTTCTCTCATTTGTTTCGCTCTATCTATCAGCACTTCTTTTGTCAAACCAAGTGAAGCTAGGTAAGCTAATAACTTTTTCTTGCTCAACAATATAGCTTCAACAATTGTAAAATCCTTCGAAGTCAATTTTGCAAGGTCTACTTGTATATTTTGTCCAGTCTTCTTATCTTTTTCACACCTAGCATTTGGCCAAATCAACATATAATATTCTGTTTTTAACCCATCTTTAACAAACCAACCATCTTTAACTTTTCCATCTTTTTCAAAACTCAATTCAAAAGCAAAAGTCTGTAAATTATTATTGGTATAATATAATGCGGATTTTTCATCAATGATAATTTCACGATTATCATCTGATCGAATAATAACATCAATACCTTCATATTGTAATTTCAAATCAGTTTCTCGTTCAAAAGTTAAATACGGAGCCTTATCTTCACACAGTCGAGAATAATAATTTTCATCCATAAAAATACCTAATTCATGTTCTGCACGAGTATCTTTTCTAAAATTAGACTTTTTAACAATTTCATTATAATCTACCATATGAATCACTCCATTCTCATATTTTTATAGTAAATCTTTTATTAGTTCAAAAACATAATCATTATTTAACCAAAAACACTGCTTCGTCATCCAATCATTAGCAAAATCAGCTGGTTTGTTCGTCCAAATCGCTGGAGTAGGCAACTGATTAGCGTTTTTATCATTGGCAATATAGCTTGATTTACTTGCATGTGGTCGAACATGAATAATACGCTTATCAGACTTACCGATAAAATTATTTGTTACACGTTTGCCATCATAATGTAGCTGAACACCAAATTTAATTGTGTCCACGGTTTGCTGCCAAGCTAGGCGCACAATATTTTCCAAATCGCTTTCAGGCATGGACCAGAACTTCGCACCTTTAAAAACATATTCACCACTATCTTGCTCTTCAAAAACCACAAAGAAGAATTTTGCTGAGTCTAACAAATCTCTTAACGTTGATTCTTCCCAATCTTCTTGTACCAACTCTTTAAAATCGAACGTCGGAAAACTCATACTTTTTTTAATACTATGATTTTTTTGCACACGAATCGTCTTCACTTGAATATTTGCTTTAAAGAATTCCTCTGTCTTCTCTAAATCTTTTTGAATTCCTAACATCCGACTTGCAAGCATCGCATTAATAGCTTTCGGATAATTTCCTTTCGTATCTTTTTCAATTGCAAATTGATCTGCTAATTCTGAAACGCTCTTCCCCACATATGGTTTCAAACTGTCGATAATATAATTTTCTAAAGAGGTGTTTTGCAAAATACTAATATCTTTGACAATACTTTCACCTGTATAATATGGAGTACGCCATTCAAAAACTTCACCATCAGCAAAAGGCTTTACCCGTATATGAGGGTCTTCGTTTTCTCCAAAGATAAATTCTCTTAGCAAATATGTCATATATCCACTTTTTAATGAATAAGCACGTTGCTTGGCCATCGGAGCATTTAAACTCTCATGCTGCGCGCGAACGGATTTACTACTTGTCCCTTTTGTACAAGCGCTTAAATACATGGTTATACCTTCAGATAACTCATGGGCACGCCCTGTCTTGATATAATCATGAATTTTTTCCCAGTCTTGCTTGATAATTAATAAGTCTTTTTCTGGGTATGTAAACAACACAGATTTTAGCAATTCATAATCTTGCCATTTCTTACCTGGCACATGTTCATAAAAACCTAATTCCATCAATTGGTTCTTTTTCCAAAATGAACTAGTTGGAAATGTTTTATCAAATTCTTTTTCATAATTGATAATATTCAATACTAGACGCTCTTTTGCGGAAATGCCATTCTTTGTATGCTTAACTGGTGTAGCTTTTAATTCAACACCTGCTTCAGACAAGTCAGCCCCAGCAATACTATTTTTATCCACTCCAAACCAAGATTCCCAAGCATCACCAACTTTGGATTTCTTTCCTGATGCTTTTTCGTCCATGCTCGCTGCTAATTCCCCCATCGTCTTGCCAACAGCTTCACATCCGCGATTATGTACTTGTTCTTTTGTTTTATACTCTACACTCATTTTGATTACCCCTAAATATTACTAATTCTATTTTATCAAGTAATATACTATTGTGCTATATCTTTTACTTGATCAATTTGACATTTTCGTGTATAATTTTTTTATCTAAATAAAATGAAATTGAGGTAAAAAATTGGATTCACTAAAAATATTTTCTATGTTTGATGGCGTTGGAGGTTTTATCGTTGGACTAAATAATGCCAATAAAGACTTCTTTCAAACAACCTATTCTAATCAATACGAACCATCTCGCAAATCTCAAGACGCTTTTGAAGTAGGTGTTTATCGATTTCCTGAGATGGAGCATATCAATACAGATGTCGAATTAATTCCAGATGAAAAATTCGATGAAATGAAAGAAAATGGTGTGAATATGATTGTCGGTGGCTTTCCTTGTCAAGACTATTCTGTTGCCCGTTCAAAGAAAAACGAACTTGGTATTGAAGGAAAAAAAGGCGTACTTTTCTGGCAAATTATTCGTGCAACTACTCATATCAAACCTAAATATTTGATTTTAGAAAATGTAGATAGATTATTAAAATCACCGTCTAAACAACGTGGTCGTGATTTCGCCATTATGCTCTCAGCTTTTAACCAATTAGGCTACTCTGTTGAATGGCGTGTTATCGATGCTTCACAATACGGACGCGCACAAAGAAGACGACGCGTATTTTTCTTTGTATATCGTAATGACACACCTTTCGCCAAAAAAATCGACCAAAAATTTGAAACAGCCGAATCTGATTTATTTTTTGATGAACATTTGTATGATGAATACATTTTTAAGGAAGGTTTATTTGCTAGACAATTCCCTATTGAACAAATTCCAGTGAAAAACAGATTTGCTTCCTATGAATTAGATGAAGACGTTGTCGAAATTTCTGAAAACTTTAGTGGTACTGTTTGGAATACTGGCATTATGCGACATGGTAGATACTTCACGATTGATACCGTACCTACACAAGATGAAAAACCAACAACATTGGGTGAAATCATTCAAAGCGAAGAAGAAGTTGATGAAAAATATTATTTAACAGATAAAGATAAACTTGAAAAATTCCAATATTTACGTGGTCCAAAAAAATTAGAGAGAACTACGGCAGACGGACACAAGTGGATATACAGTGAAGGTGGCATGTCCCCTTATGATGATTTGTCTTTACCAGCAAGAACAATGTTAACAAGTGAAGGGTCTGTTAATCGCTCTACTCACTTGCTAAAAATCAATGACCGTTATCGATTATTGACTCCAATTGAAGCAGAACGACTACAAGATTTTCCTGATGATTGGACAAAATACAAAAAAGCAGCAGACGGAACTATCTCTGAGGTTTCCGACCGCATGCGTATGTTCTTTATGGGAAATGCTCTGGTTACTGGTATTGTAAAAAGAATTGGCGATGAATTGTACAAGATTGAACATGAAGATTAAATTATAAGGTGGTTGTATTCATATGGAAAATCCAGAAATAAATAATTTCAAAAAATGGCTTGCAAATAGAGGGCTATCCGCATCATCTATTCAGAAATATTCATCTCAAGCAAATAAAAGAATCATTAAAGAGCTGGGTATTGACTTTTATGACATAAAAACCTTGGACTCATTACGCGACTTATTACTTGCTGTAAAAGAGATGGAAGCTAACATGCCCAAAGATCCAAAACGAATGTATTCTGCAGCAGTTTCCAATTATATTAAATACAAAACCGAATTGTTCAATCACCTTGATACGATGAATGACTATCAATATTTGGCCGATATAGAAAAAGCATTTAACATTAACGAAGAACCATCGGATGATTATGATTTCAAATCACAAACAAAAAGAATTCAAACTGTCAATAATCGATATCTACGCAACCCATTAGTAGGAAAAGAAGCTATCATGAAGGCAAATTATCTCTGCCAACATGATAGCTCCCACCAATTCTTTATTTCAAAAGCAACTCATCATAATTATGTTGAAGCGCATCATTTAATTCCAATTGCATATCAAGCACTATTTACAAACGGAATTGATGTAGTTGAAAATGTAGTTGCGCTTTGTCCTGTCTGCCATCGTTGTATACACTATGGTATTAACGAGCAAAGAAAATCTATTCTAACCCATTTATATAAAAACTCTGAAGAAAAACTTTATAGAGTAGGTATTGATGTACGATTAAAAGAATTATTTGAGTAGTATGAAATGTAATCTAACTTACATTGTAATCAAATTCGTATATATACTTCTTCTTTCAGAATTTGACTTATCTGTAAAATTAACAGTATTATACCAAGAAATTAAATCTGATTTCTGATTAATAAAACATTCATCCGAATGAAAAATAAAATATCTAATAAGATAATTGATATAATCTACCCTTTCTGGATTTCTTAGGCCATTATCTTTAATAAAGGATAATGCCTTTTTCAAATACTCTAAAGTTATTTCACAATACTCCTTTAAGGTATCTACGTTTAAATTACATAATTGGTCTTCTTTAACATCTGAAGGAATTGGAGCAAAATTGTTCTTATGAGTGGTTAAGATTTCTTTTTCATAAATTGGATTTAACGCAGCAATCGGATAAGATACACCTGTAGACAATGGCTTAAACAAATCAAAACCACAATCTAAGACTAATTGTTTATAGACATTCGCGTAATCTTTATAAATGTCGAGTCCATATGCTTTCAATTTTGAAAATCTCATCTGAATTGTTGTTACCCTACTTCCTGCATTGTTTAACACTTCAAACCACTCTATCTGTTCATCTTCGGATAAATCATGAGATAAATTTATAGTATAATAGTAATTTTTAAATTTACTTCTTATTTGTAGTAAACCTGAAAATATTTCTGGTAAAGATAAAAATTTATTACCTGAAATATACTTTGTTAAAGTAGCTTCATCATAGTGATACAACACACCTACTGGAATTTGATGTTTTCTTATTTGAGAATTAATTAAGATAAATTTTCCCTTCTTCAAATCCAAAACTATATTTTTATAATCATCATGATTAATGTATGCTTTATAATTAGTCGTTAGTAAGCGACCAATAACAAGGTATATCGCATCTATCTAATCCTCCAGTTATACTGTATTCAAACAGAAGATTGGAGGATTTTTTATGATGAAACAACCCATTGTCCCTCTAGCGATGCCCAAAACTGGCACGCAACACTGCAAGCAACGAACCAAAAATGAGCTCTTGCTTCGTTGTAAAGTGGGAATAATTGAGCTCAGCTTTTTCTCATCACTTGATGCCACTCAACGAAATGAAATTTTAGAACTCTAAACTATAAAAGCTACATGTAACGCTTTATGGTCACTGAACTCATTATCAAGAGTTGAGTATGCTTCGATTTTGGTATTTGGTGTTATAAAAACATGATCAAGCTGCCTATTATTATTCCATGTGGGAGATTCTTCACTAACATCTATCATATATCGTTCCATTTCTATTATTTTGTGGGATAAGTCTGTCTTATTGATGAGGCTTTCGTTAAAGTCTCCTGCCAAAATGACATGGTCATAAGTTTTGCTAGCTTTAGAAGCAAACTGAATGTATGTATCCCACATTTGTTCTTTTTCTTTTGGAAACTTTCCGTAAAGGGGGAAGTGAAGCGAAAATATAGCCACAGAATTTTTATTATTCTTAGTTTTAAAGACAGCCCCACTTTGTCGATTGACAAATCCTGTTTCATAAATAGGTAAGAGATTTTTAACAAATTTAACTACGTTACTATCATAAAATAATCTAGTGTTAACAGGTTTAATTCCGTCCATTTCAGGAGAAACCATATTATACCCTTGTTTTTTTAATGCGAATGCTAAATCTTTTATTTTAAGACCGTTTCCATTGTCACCTACTTCTTGTAAAGCTAGAAAAGTTGGCTTCTCCAGTAATAAAAACTTCATAATTTCAGTATATGTTTTATTCTTGTATCGTCCACCATGATTATCAAAATCAAGGTTTGTAGAGAGTAAAGATAGCTCATTAAATTTAGTAGTCATAATAGACCTCCTGTTTATATTTTGTTGTTATAGTCAATATTTTTAATATGTAAAGGCGAAGCTCTTGCTTTCATAATTCTACTCCATTAAGTGGTGCTTTTATCCCGTAGAAGGTTTTGTTTCAGCGGGGTATTTATACCCCGCTTTAAATAATAGTACTAGGAATTACTATTACTTAAAAATTGTGCTTTTAAACATAATCTGACGCAGAAAGCTCGATGTATGCGTTTAGCTTGAAATACATCTAAAAAGAAGTTTTGCAGTTCAGAAAGTAAAGCTAGCACATCTTCTTCTAACATGAATGATGTCTGATATTCCCAATTATTACTTTGTTCTACTGAAGAAAATTTCAGGGGTGTTTCTTTTAACTGGATCCAATTTAGACTTTCTTTTTTAGGTACGAATTGTCGAACAGCTTGGCTGACTAAACTAGAATAACTTACTTCATATCCCTGCTTGGAATAAATGTCTTTTTGAAGCTTATCTAAAATCATTTTCGATTCAGATGATAATCGCATTCGAATATTTTCTTTTTTCACATTATCCCTCCTTTCTAACGTGGTTTTATTATCCCGTAAATTAAGTATAGCACCTTTGAAAAGAGAATGCAAGAGTTAAATGGTAAGCGCCCAATAACGAGGTATATTGAAAATCTCCAAAGTCACTCGACGCTGGAGATTCTTTTTTTTATTTACAATTTGCTTGTACAGTTTCTGACCATGGCAAATAAGCTTCTAGAACTGCTTTT
>JAAZKM010000032.1 GCA_012799835.1 Candidatus Methanofastidiosia archaeon | reverse complement strand
CTTGGTATAGGGACCTTTGCAGGGTGGGAGCTTGTGAAAACATAGAAACACAAGCATCAGCAGTTAAAATAGATATTGAAAATAGCCTAGGTAGGATAATTAGTCTTATTGGGAAAATCTTATTCTTTTTCAGATAACCTTTTTATTTCAATAGCTTATTATTTATCGTGAAAGATGATCTTGTAACAGTAACGGCCGGTATAATAAAAAAAGATGATAAACTTCTAATTGCTAAAAGAAAAAAAGGCCATCTTGCAAATAAATGGGAGTTCCCAGGGGGCAAGTTAGAGCCTGGTGAAACTCCCAAAGATTGTCTCAAAAGAGAGTTAAGTGAAGAGTTTGGAATAGAAACAAAGATAGGAAAATATCTCACAACAAGCAACTATGAATATCCACATATAAAAATAGAATTAATTGCTTATGAAGTAGAATATATTTCAGGTGAATTTAAATTAAACGATCATCAAGAAATAAAATGGGTAAAGAGAGAGGAGCTATTAAATTATGATTTTGCGCCTGCAGATATATTAATTGTAAATAAAATATTAGGTGAATAAAATGGTATTTAATCCTGGATTAGAGCCTGGAGACATAATAACAAATGATAAACTAACTGATATTTTTGGATGCTCCTCCCAGGGCGGGATGAGAAGAAGTAAAAAAACAAATACTTTAGTTTTGATTTCAAATCATGACATATTAAATAATCCGTATAATGATCGTTGGATTGGTAATATTTTCCATTATACTGGTATGGGTATGGAGGGTGACCAATCTTTAGATTTTAAGCAAAATAAAACTTTAGCCAATTCTAAAAATAATCCTAATCTAGGAGTTTTTTTATTTGAAGTATTTGAACCAAAAAAATATGTTTATGTGGGTGAAGTTGAATTAGCAGATAGGATATACCAAGAAAAACAGAGAGATGCTAATAGCATAAATAGAAATGTTTGGATATTCCCTCTAAAATTAAAAGATAATTATTTACCTCCTGTAATACCTAAAGAAACTTTAGATGATCTAATCTCAAAAAGAGAGAATTACGTTAAACAGCTTACTGATGAAGAATTAATTGAAAGGGCAAAAAATTCTATTGGTCTTCCGGGAGAGCGCCAAGTAACTGCAAAACAGTATGAAAGAAATCCGTATGTCTGTGAGTTAGTAAAAAGAAGGGCTAAAGGAGTATGCCAACTATGTAAAAAAGAGGCTCCTTTTAAAAATAAAAAAAGAGAGCCATATCTAGAAACTCATCACATTAAACCTTTATCAAAAGAAGGTAAAGATACAATCGATAATACTGTTGCTCTTTGCCCTAATTGTCACATAAGATTGCATGTATTAAATGATTTAGAGGATATTGAAAAATTGAATATTAATAAAAGTGACAAAATATAAGCCAATATACGCTCCATAGAATCAGGCCTTAAAAATCCGATATGCAACGCCTATGTTTTTAATTCTTTTAAGCTTATTCAAGAAATGAATTATAGAAAGAATGATTTTCTATATTTTTCATATTTTTTCCATATTCTTATATATATGAAAAATACAATAATCTTGAATATTAGCTAAGATTATTTGAAAATAAAGCATCTAGGTGTTTTTATGGGCTTAGATAATACCAAACAAGTTGGAGCTTTATGGAAAAGACCAAATAGGGGATATAATGTTTTTTTGAATAATAGAAAGTACCTAGCTTTGCCTCCCCTGAAAAACGAAGGAACAGTAGAATTTATTATATGGCGAAGAAAAAGTAATGCAGATTCTTCTGCAAGTTTCCTTGAGAATTATTCTAGAGTTGGCAGTATTGTAAAATCAACAGAAAATATACTTTTAATGAAAATAAATGAGGATAAATTTGAAATCATTGAAAATAAAGAAAAAACTTCTAATTATGGTCCTGATTTAGTTGTGCTTAGTTTAGAGTATGACAAAGAGGGCTATGATAAGTATGGATATGATATAGATGGCTTTGATAGAGAAGGATATGATAGACTTGGGTACGACAGGGGCGGATTTAATAAACAAGGATACGACAGAGAAGGATACGATAAGGAAGGTTATAATAATTGGGGTTACAACAGAGAAGGATACGATAAGGGAGGCTACGATCGATTCGGATACAACATAGTAGGCATCAGTAAAGATACTGGAACTATATACAATAGAGAAGGCTATGACAAGAAAGGCTACAACAGAGAAGGATACGATAAGGAAGGCTATGATCGTCGAGGATTTAATGTAAATGGAATACATAGATATACTAGAACGCCTTATAGTATAGATGGCTTTGATAGAGAAGGATACGACAAAGACGGATATAACAAGTATGGCCCTGGCTGGGGTGAATATGACAGATGGGGATTCAATGAAAAGGGTATCCATAAACTAACTGGAACAAAGTATAATCCCGTTGGAAAAACTAAATGGGATTATAAATAAAATATCTGGATAATCCATATAAACTCTTTACCCAGTCTAGATAATCTTTGATTGTCTTTTCTTGCAAAAATTAATCCTTATGGCGCAGCCATTTCTGGCCCTAAAGTTAGGGCCTGACTGGACTAGGGATAATGTGAGGTACTACAAGAGGAAATATGAAAAAAATAGAGTAAAATAAAAATACAATAAAATAAATAAATCAATAATTTATTTTGGCTTGATCCTCTCTGCTTCTTCAAGCAATATTTTAGCTAACACTAGTATTCTCCCAATTGAATCGCTCATCATAAGAATTTACGCTCCAGATCCATAAATCTAAAGATTTTGCATTTCTCTCGATTTCTATACATTTTCCCCAATAGTATTCTGCATTATTTCCCAGTTTTATTCTCATATTGGCATCATGTGGAAACTGATAAGTCAAGTTATTATAGTAAACGAAATAGTAGTGGTAAACATTATAGATGGCCGTATATACGTCTACCAACAATAGCCTCGTTTTATTAGATGTCGCTCTTTTGTAATAAAATACCCCACTTTTTTCTTTTACTAGTGCTTCTTTATATTTTTTTAGATATACCTACTATTATAATATAATTAGAAATAAGTAGTTATTAGTTTCTAATTAAATTTGATTAATAGCTTTAGAATTCACAAGTGCAACACAAACTATATTGACATATAAAATAATTATCAATTCTTGAAGAGGATAGTTACCGCATTTGTATTAAGAATAAGTGCGGGGGATGGGATTTGAACCCACGAATACCTACGTAACAGGACCCTCAATCCTGCGCCTTTGGCCATGCTCGGCAACCCCCGCGCCTCTAAATATCAGTTTTAATAAGATTATTTAAATCTTCCAATTTTTTAGACATCAAATCTAAGGCTTTAGAAACTAAGTCATTAACATTCATATTCAAATAGGATTCAACAAAAAATATAAACGCATCAGTTTCATAAGATATTTTAATTGCTTCCTGTTCACAAGCTTCTTCACATGCCCTACACATAGTACATTCATAAATATTTTTAACTTTAATTTGATTTTTCTCTTTGTAAAGAATGTTTTTTGGGCATTTTAAAACGCATTCGTCACATAGATCACATTTGTCTAAATCAAAATCTATCTTGGGAACATACTTATACCCCGCATTTGACACTTGCCATTTTGCATGATCTTCTGCCGTTCCAAGTCTAGCCACAGCATCAAATTTTAATTCTTGTCCTTCACCAAGTTTAGTAAGTGGTATGTCTCCAAAAATTGGATATATATCTGGATCTCCTGAAACTAAGTCTTTGGAGTATACTATGCAAGGGCCAATTTTTTCAAGAGATAGTGTGACTGAGCATTTTTCACATCCTTCTTTACATCCACACTCTTCAGGAGTAATGTAAATTTCAGATGCATTGTTTAGTGGAATTAAACCTACCCTATGTGCTATAATTTCATCAAAAACGGGAGAATTATTTTTATAGAATTTTAAATAATCAACAGCTATTGAAGGCATTTCAGAAATAAATATGCGCCTCAAAGCATTAACTAGAGGTACAGAAATACCTTTGACCAAAAATTTTAATTCTATCTCATCTTTTTTTAAAATCTCGATCTCCATTATACTCTTCTACCTCTCTTGCCCCCTTTGGCTCTTGTACCATCATGTGGTATAGGTGTAGCATCTTCAATCTTTCCGATTTTAAGCCCTGCCCTAGTAAGAGCCCTAATAGTTGCTTGAGCTCCCCTCCCGGGAGTCTTTGCCTTGTTTCCACCTGGGGCCCTAACTTTTATGTGAACAGCTACAACACCTTTTTCTATAGCCTCTTCCGCTGCTTTCGCAGCTGCTTTCATTGCAGCATAGGGAGATGATTCGTCCTTTCCTGTCTTTACTATCATACCACCAGATACTCTGCTTATTGTTTCAGCACCAGTTAGGTCTGTTATGTGGATTAAAGTATTATTATATGAAGCATATATATGGGCTACTCCCCATCTTCCGCCTTCTTTTGGCATTAATTACCCTCCTCAACGATAGTTTTTTTAGGAACTTCAGGATGACTTGGATCATTCAAAGCTGATCTAGCGGAGTATCCAATTGAATTCTCAATTGCTTTAGGAACTAGATAACTTGGAATTGATACCTTAGCGCCATTTAGAAGAATATGTTTATGAACAATAAATTGCCTTGCCTGTTTAGGTGTTTTTGCTAAGCCTTTTCTCAATACAAGTGATTGTAATCTCCTATCCAAAATGTCCTCTAAAGATAATGTCAATACATCTTCCAATGTGGACTCATCTTTTAATATACCATATTTTTGAAGCATTGATATAAGATCTTTAGTTTGACTCATTGAAGCTTCATCATGACTTGCCAATAGTTCTCTTGCCTGTCCTCGTACATTTCTAAGAAAGCTTAAAGCTTTCCAAATTTCTTTTTTATTTACCAATCCGTATTTTTTCATTAAAACGTTTTCAGAATCAATTCTGTCTTTTTTCCATGGATGAGATGGTTTATTATATTTACGCCTAGTTTTTCTTGGATCTCCCATTCACATCACCTTGCAGCCTTTTTCCTCTGAACACCTAACGATGTTCCTTTTCTAAATGAGGATTTTGTTCTTTGTCCTCTTACAGGAAGCCCAAGCTGGTGTCTAATACCTTTATAGCTCTTTATCTTTTTCATCCTGTTTAGGTCTTCTCTTAGTGACATTAGCAATTTAGGCCCAACTACGTGTAAATTCTCTCCTGTTTCGTAGTCTTTTCTTCTATTAACAAGCCATATTGGAATGCCATATTTAATTGGATCCTCAATAATTGTTTCAATTAGCTTTAATTTTTCTGGGGGTATATTTCCCACTTTTGTTTTTGAAGATATACCTGCCACTTGAGCAACAGCCCTAGCCATAACTGGCCCGATGCCCCTTATATTTAGTATTCCGACTTCAAAGATGTCGTTTCCCATTATGTTTGTACCTAGTACACGAACAATACCTTTCACTTCTTCATCCATATAATCACCATAGCGCCGGGGATGGGATTTGAACCCATGCACTCCAATGGAGAACGGGCTTTCCAGGCCCGCGCCGTCCCAAGCTCAGCAACCCCGGCTATGAAGCAAATATAATATAATATCCATATTTTTTCTTTATATTCACCTTTTCAAAGCTTTTTTCTAGTCTCTCTTTTACAATATTTACTCCTTTTCTTATTACAAGTTGTAGATTTCCACCTTCATATAAATGTTTTGGTGCTTCATCTATCATAAGCCCAACTGTTTCCATCCCTGAAGATATGGGTGGATTTGTCAGTATGCTATTAAATCTGTCAAGCTCATCATAGAGGTATCCTTGACTTACCGATGCGTTTTTGATATTATTGAGCTTTATATTTCTTTTTGTCAGATATACCGCCCTTTTATTGATATCCCTCATATGTACTTCTGAAACAAAAGATGATGCAACGATTCCTATTACCCCATATCCACATCCCAGGTCAAGTACTTTGTTATCTTTATCTAGTTGCATTAATTCACATAAAGCCAAAGATCCTTTGTCTACTCTCTTTGAAGAGAATACTCCTGGGGCAATATCAAATTGATACATTTTTCCCAAAATCATCTCTGAAACTCTCCCTAACTTAAGAGGAGTTAAGACATCTTCAGAGTAATAATGTGACATTAATTCCACATCCTAGGGTAAACACCTGTTTCCATTAAAACAGACAAAGGTTTTGCTACAATGTCTGTTTCTTTTTTGAAAATCTCTTCTGAATTCATCTTGGCTTCAGAAACTGAAACTGCTTCATTTTTAAGGGTCATTACAGCTACTGTATCACCTTTTAATATTCCCTTATGTAATTTAGATACTCCAGGGGCTGTAAGCATAGATCCTTGGCAAATAGCTTCAACTGCTGTGTCTTTAATCCATATTTTTTTCAGTGGCCCAAGAACAACTTCATAAGGAGCGATATATTTTTTTAAAATATCCTCATTGTTCTCTTCAACAGAGAAAATTTTGGCATCAAGAAGATCTTGGAGCATTATTGTAGATTCCTCTCCAAAAACTCCAGTTTTTGTTCTTCTTAGTTCTTTCATGCTGGCTCCACACCCCAAGGATAATCCAATATCATAACAAAGTTTTCTTATGTAAGTGCCTGCATCACACCCCACTTTCATAAGTACATCTTTTTCTTCTATCTCCATAGGAGTTATATAATGTACCTTTCTAGTCCTAACTCGTCTTTTGACAGCACTTTTGACTGGAGGTTTTTGATATAATGTTCCTTCATATTCCTTTAATACCCTCATAAGATCGTATTTTGGTATATCTTTTTGGAGATGAAGTGTACATACATACTCTTTATGCGAAGTCATTAATAGTTTTACAAGTTTTGTAGCTTTACCCAAAGTTACAGGTAATACTCCTGAAACATTAGGATCAAGTGTTCCTGAGTGTCCTGCTTTTGATATACCGAGAATCTTTTTTACCCAAGAAGTTACTTCATGTGATGTGGGGCCCCTAGGTTTATCTATATTGACGATACCTTTCTGTAAAAGTTCATTCAAACTTCGTTCTTCAGGCCTTTTTCCATATTTTGAACTTGTCTTGTCCTTTGATTTGTATAATATGTCTCCATTGGAGCCCTTCAACTGTACCCCTCTATCTTGGCCTTTAAAATAGCCTCCTTCAGGGTATCGTCAGATGCACCTTTTTCGACATTAATTTTTGTATCCCATGGCTCAAGATGTTTAATGTTACATCTCCTTCGTTTAACACCAGTTAATTCTTTTGGCCCTGAAACAACAACAAAATTTTTGTTTACAACTTCTACAATAACGCAGTTTTTATCTGCTTCTCTTCCTAAAAGTTTTGTACAAACTCTTCCTACTTCCATTGTCATTATGTCACCTCCAATTTATACCCGGTCGCCCTTCGGTACCGGTGATATGTAGTTTATGGCTGAAATTATGATCTGACTTACTCCCTCTGGACTTAATCTAAGTGAGTTAATTACAAGATCATATGATGCCAAATTATATATATCCACATTATAAATCTTTTGATATCTATTTTTTTCGCTTTTTTCTCTCAATTCCGTATTTTTAAAGACATCAGAGTATGGGAGATTTTCCCTTAAAGATATTCTCCTAACTCTTTCCTCAATTGGAGCCGTTATCCAAACACTTAAATCTGGATCAATCATAAATCTTGCCATTCTTCCCTCAAGAATTACGTTATCATTAGCTCCTAATTCTTTCTGTCTTCGGTCAATCTCAATATCTATAGAGAAATCATTCTCAGCTAATTTGGAAAAATCTTCTAAAGACATATCTCTTTCTTTTGCTAGATTTCTAAAAATATCGCCAGTGTATACGTGAACATATTGAAGTTTATTTGAAACAATTTTAGCTACGGTTGTCTTCCCACTCCCGGGAGGACCACCTATAGTAACACGCATTAGATTTGTCCTCTTACGTCCTTTTTAATTAGGTCACTTGTGCATGAAGGACAGAGAACTCCTCCAAATTTCCTTTCCGGTCTCTTTTTAGTTTTTGGAAGTTTTTTAACTTCATATGGTCTCAACCCGCGTGGTACACCACCTAAAATGGCCCCACACTCGGCACAATGAGGGGTACCAGTTCTTTTTTCCGTGTAATGAGTAACTACATTTCCAGATGGAGTACAAATTTTCTTTCTTTTTAGAGATCTTGATCTATACATTGGTCTCGGCATAATTTCTCACCTCTAAGCCATTCCCATTATTTTTCTAAGTATGTTTGATACAACTGAACTTGAAAATATATACCATCCAAGCCATCCTAACCAGTCGCCTGTTTGTAATCCCGTTGGACTTCCTTTGTGAAACAACTGCACCAACATAGTATCAAAAGGTAGTTTAACGACTACAGGGTCCACTATATCTGCAGCAGGGGATTGTCTAAGCCATGAAAAGAAAATAAGTATGGGGATCATAGTTATGTATAGTGGTTTCATTGACATTGTCATTAGTTTACTTTGCATTTCATCAATTCTACTTTTCTTTTTTTGAAGTTTTTTAATTTTGTTTTTGTCATTTGATTTTTGTGCAGCAAGCATTTCTTTCTGAAAAGCTGTAGTTTCTTCTCTCATAGATTTTAATTCTTTTTGATCTACTAGGAGATATTGGACTACTGTTAAAGTCGTTCCTATTACTATAGCTACTCCTAAGATAGCATACATTGACCCAAAGTCAAACAACCAACCGAACAGGATGTCAAGTACTTTATATATAGGATTTACTAAAGTATCATAAAAGCTCATATATTAACACCTACCCTAAAAATTGCCTTAATCCTGGCATCATTTCTCCCATTTGCTCCTTTGCTAGTTCTTCGTACATCCTATACACAATACCTACTGTTAAAAGTATTCCTGTACCTGTACCCAAAGCGCCTGTAAAATCGGCAAATGCAGCAAGAAGCCCAACAAAGATACCACCCATTAGGGTTATTGGTGGGATGTATCTATCTAAAACTTTTTCTAAAATTCTGATATCTCTTCTAAATCCGGGAATTTGCATTCCTGAGCCTTGCAATTTTTTAGCTACTTCTTTTGGTCCCATTCCTGTTAGATCTATCCAAAGGGTAGCAAACATTGCACATAATGCTATAAATACAACTAAATAGATTATTGCCCTTAAAGGTTCATTTAGTAAAACATCGATATTACGGGGTGGAGTTAAATAATAGATTAATCCACTCTTTGCACCGCCGTATTCATTAAAAGTTCCAAGCCAATTGATTCCCCTGCTTGTTAAAATTCTGGCAACTAATTGGACATTTGCAAATAATGCTGCAGCAAGAATAACTGGAATATTTGAAGCATACAAAAATTTGATAGGATATCTGCCTCTAGCCCCTCTAAATTTTCCATATGATAAGGGTATTTCTAATCTCATACCCTCCGCATACACTACAATTAAAAATACTAGTATTGTAAAGAATACCTGAGTTATATCGGGAAGTATTCCCCCCCTAATCCATACTGGTTGTCCACCAATAAATGATTTGATGAAAGAAGGTATTGCACCAATAAACTCGTCAGGATTAATTGGCGATTTAGCAAAACTAAATGCTTCCCATAATATTTTTTGAGAAACGTTTGCGGCAATAAATAGGGATATGCCAGATCCAAATCCCCACTTTGTAACAACTTCATCCATCATTAGTACTAAAAGTCCACCTATGGCAAGTTGTAAAATCATAAAACCAATTAAAAAGGAATTATTTGGTCTTCCAAATGCACCGCCAATTATCCATATAGCAGCTTCGAAAAAGCATAAGAAAATTGCTAATATTTTCTGAGTTCCTTGGAAAGATGCTTTTCCCCTAGAAGTAGAAAGATCAAATTTAATTATGTCAGAACCTGCAAGTAACTGCATTATAATTCCGGCAGTAACAACAGGGCCTATCCCTAAAGTTAAAATTGAGCCGTTTTCACCAGCCATTATAGCCCTAAGTCCAGCAAAATAATCAGTCTGTTCCCCAGTTATTCCGTAGACAGGCAATTCTGATAATATAAAATATATCAATAACATTAGGGCACTCCAAATGATTCTTTTCTTTAGATTAATACGTTTCTTAGGTAAAGTAACTTCGGGTAAAAATCTAAATATGCTTTGCTGAAATCCTTCAATGGCTGAACTCATCAATTGTCACCTACAATAACTGCTTCTCCACCTGCCGATAAAATTTTTTCTTCTGCTTTTTTAGAGAATTCGCTTGCAGTAACAACATAACTTCCTTTTACATTGCCTTTTCCACATACTTTACTAATGCCTAATTTAGATATATCAACGAATATTTTTCCTTCTTTCTTTTCGGCAATATTTTTTTCGATTAAGGAGTTAATTTGCTCTTCAATTGCACCAACATTAATAAAAGAAGAGTCCTTTCTTAGATTAGAATTCCTAGAAAATCCATAAGATCCAATGTGATAAGGCATTGTGACAATTGTTCTTGTCCATTTAGTCTTCTTTTTCTTACCACTTCCTGCAAGTCCTCTTCCACCTCTGTGACCAGCTCCCCTCCGCTTCTTAGAGCAGCCGCCGCCACATGTTCTCGTTCCTCTCATTTTGGTACTTTTCTTTTTTATTCTGATCATCTTAAAACACCTAAATCATTTTTTGGATAAGGCCGTTGATTTCACTATACCTTGGGCCTAAAGTTCCACCCAAAGTGTAGGGCTTCTTCGTAGCTTCATATCCTTTTTGGGGAGGGTGAAGTCTAAATACCTTCTTAATAGCTATATCTGAAAGTTCGCTCTTAAATTCTAGAAAGTCTTTGCAAAAGGACTCAAGACTCTTTCCTGTTTTCTCCTTAATGTATTCTTCCGTAACTCTAACATCTCCTTCAAGTCTTCCCCATTTAAGAATAAGCTTAGATAAGGTATCAGAATCAATCGGCCCATATGTAACGTAATCTTTAACTTTTTGTAACATTCCTGCAAAAGAATCTCTATCATCTATTATTACGCAATGATTTGTTTTAGTCAAATTAAGCATTTTTAGAGTATCTTGGACGTCTTTCTTTACGTCCACTCTTCCTCTTACTCTTATAACAGCTATCCTATTCATACCTCTCACCTATTGGTATTTCCTGTGACTATACCTATGGCCTCAATATCTCGCTCTTGGAAACTCATTGTGTTTGTTTGGTAGAGTGCATCTATGACTGCATTAGCAAAATTAACTGTTGTTTGTGTTTGGCCATCTGTTTTTGACCACGCATCTTTTATTCCAGCTAGAGCTAAGATTTTCTTTCCTACCCCCCCTACTGCAAGACCCAAACCATTGGGAGCAGGTATCAAAGTCACAGTAACACTACTGGCTTTTCCAGTAACTTTGAATGGAACTGTATGAGCTGTACCACATTTACATTCCCAACTTCCACAGCCCCTCTTAACTTGAATTATATTTAGTTTAGCATTGTTAATAGCTTTTCTAATTGCAGGGCCGACTTCTTTTGCTTTGGCCTTACCAATTCCCACATAACCATTTCTATTCCCAATAACAACCATTACTGAAAATCTAACTTTTCTTCCAGAGTCGGTCATTCTCTGAACCATGTTGATGTTTAAGACTTCTTGGTTGTTTTGGTCTGTCACTTCAGGTAGTAACACATCTATGATCTCAGGCTCCATTATTCTAAGATCTTTGCTTAATATCTGATAAATATCGGTAATTTCCCCATTAGCCACCATTTTACCAAGTTTTGTTTTGGGAATCCATCTGTTCCCCATAGATTTCTTTTCTTCCTCAAGTCTTTTCTTTTCAGCAATGGATAATTTCTTGATTACTTCTTCTTCAGATACTGTATCCTTAATGATGTCATCTTCATTAATTTCATCTTCCAATGGGATTTCGTCCAATGTTTCTTCAGGAATGTCTTCAACTAATTCATTTGGTTCATCAACTATCTCTGCATCATTGGTATCTTCTAAGGATTCTTCCTTAATTTTTTCAATAGGTTCTTCAATGATTTCTTTTTTCTTTCTTGGCATTATACCCACCTCATAGTTTATCTATTTTTGATTTAGTCTCTTCAAACATTCCTGGCATTTTTGAAGGATCGGCCTTATTTTTTAAATAGTTAGAAAATATCTTTTCTTTCAAAGTTCCATCGAGATTTTTATAGTAAGAGGAAATGTCTTCTCCTTTTATTCTCTCTTCAGAAGGAAAGATACTCTCGTCCACGTTAATATTACATCCTGCATCTACAAATCCTTTCAATGCTGCATAACTCCTTCCACCTTTTATAGACCTTTGAAGGCCAATATCTAATATGAACTCATCAGCAATTTTTTTAGCTCTTTTCCCACAAAGGTACCCTGTAAGATATGCAGAGGGCGTATTACCGCAGTGGAAATTCCATCCCATATCTTTCAATTCTCCTGAAAATGCAGTTGTAATTGTTTTATCTCCCTCATAATTTGAGCTAACAATTTGAACGATTATATTATTTAATGATTTTCTTATAACGACCCTATTCTTACCAGATTTGACTAAAGCTAATCTCCTTCTATAGTTAGTACTACCCTCCCTTCTTCTCTTGAAAGGTACTCTTGATCTTGGTCCAGTTGACATTGTTTCACCTCTTCCTCTTCTCTGACATAAGGCCGCGTTCTTTTATGTAAGTATTCATATAAGATACACTTCTAAAAGCTCCACCTTTAGCCATCCTATAAAGTTTTCTGTAGGAAATCTTATCTATGTTTTTGGATTCTCTCAAATCATTCAAAGCTCTTCTGAGGGGCCTAATTGTATTAATCCATCTTCGTTTTCTTGGGTATCGAGCTGTGGATTTTCCTTTTCTAGAACCGAATCCACTCATTCTACCTTTTTTTCTTTTTTCATGCCTTTCCCTAGCTCTGTGTCTCGATATTCCAACTTCGGGTTTCTTTTTTATTTTACCGCTGTTGATTAATTTTCGTACATCATCTCTTGTGATTGCCATAGAAACTTCTGAAGCGCTCTTGCCATCAATCCAAACTCTACCTTCCCCACACTTTAGTAGTTGTGCAGCAAGCCTTTTTTGAACACTTAAATCCATATAATCAATCCTCCACCGATAAGCCTATATCTTCTGCCTTTCTGACAATCTCAGATCTTATTTCACTGTCAATGCTAAGGGGGACCACCAATTTTTTAATGTAATTCTTAATAGGTTCTATAGCTTCAAATTCTTCAACTGACCTGACTTTAACATATGTCAATGTGGGATTTGCTATTTTAAGATTGGATTGGACTGCTCTTTTAACAATTTCAATTTTCTTTTTGTTTCCAACTGAGGCATTAATTCTAAGGATGACATTTTCCAAATTATCGATTTGTCCAGGTGTTGAAATCATAACCTCTTTCAATCCAGACGCATGAGTGCCTCTGACTTCTTTTGGCCCACGGTATCCAACAGAAACAATAGATGGTTTTCCACTTCTTTTAATTCTCATCTTATTATCTTTACCCCTAGGTTTTCTCCATTTAGGGTCATTTTTAAATGATATGTGTTTCCATGTTTCTGTTCTTAAAAACTTTGGCCTCTTGCTATTTAGTTTTTTTCTAATTCTTAATAATCTTAAACTCATTTCTCTCACCTATATTGGAACCCCATCTCGTTCATACAAATAAATCCCGTCTTGAAAAACTCTTGGGTCTCTCTTTTTTACTCTGGTGGCAATTTCTATATTGGCCGCAGTTTGACTGACTTCTTCTAAGTTAATACCATTTATAGTAACAAATTCACCAGACACTTTTACAGTAACATTACCAAAAAGATTTGCTTTTCTAGGGCTCTTTTCTCCAAGAAAATTAGAAATTATAAGTTGTTTACCATCTAATTTAACATTCATTGGAAAATGTGCATAGATAATTTTCATTTTATATTCGAATCCTTCTGAAACGCCTTTTACCATATTTTTTATATGCGAGCTGATGGTACCGATCATAGCTTTTTCTTTTTTGTATGCATGAGGCATTGATACTCTAATTATTTTATCTTCATCTATTTTTTCCATCACAAGATTTTTTAGGTGAAAATCTCTTTCTAATTTACCTTTTGGACCTTCTACACTAACCCTAGCCCCATCTAATATAACGTTTACAGATTCTGGAATATCTATTAACCACTCGACATGCTGTACCATAAAAATCACCTAGTAAACATAAGCTAAAAGAATGCCTCCGATATTTTGTTCTTTAGCCTTTTTATGAGACATGACTCCATTAGGGGTCGTCATTATCAATATTCCAAATTCTTTTGCTGGGAGATACCTCATTTCCCAATCTTCAATTTCATATTTCTTAACCGGAGTTGTTGGTTTTATAACTCCGCATTTGTTTATAGCGCCCAACAATTCAAGTTTAAAAAGGCCGTTTTTACCATCATCTATAAACTCAAATGCCCCTATGTAACCCCATTTCTGCATAATTCTTAAGATATTACCCATAAGCTTTGATGCAGGGATAATGCATTCGGGTTTTCTAGCATTTTCATAATTATAAATATTTGAAAGTGCATCGGCCAAAGGATCTAATTTCATCTTTAATCACCTAATGATATTTTTTGAAGCCAATTTTTGAAGCAACTTCTCTAAAGCAACGTCTGCAGACCATAAGATTATATCTGCGAATAATTGCACGGTGTGTGCCACAGCGTCTGCAAGTTCTTGAGCCAATCCCAATTTTATTCATACAACGTTCACCCCAAACTCCTGTTTAGCGAATATAATCCCCTCATCTTTAGTCAATTGATGTCTCCTAGGGACGTGGCTTTTTTTAACTCTTCTCTCCTTGACTCTATATCCTCTTTTTTGAAGATTAACACATACATCCATTCCGAATATTCCGACATCTGGATCATATTGAACATCAGGAAGATCAATATGTTCTTTTATACCAAAAGAGAAATTGCCATGAGTATCAAAACTTTTTTCTTTTATATTAAATTCAACAGCCTCTAAGGCCCTCATAAGAAATTTAATTGCCTTTACTCTCCTAAGGGTAACGGAAACTGCAATAGGCTCACTTTTTCTAATAGCAAAATCTTTATTCGTTTGCCTAGCATTATTTTTAATTGGCTCTTGACCGGTAAGAAATTCAAGAAGTGCCCTAGCTTTTTCTAGTTTTTCTCCGGACTCTCCTACCCCTATATTTACAGTTACTTTAGAGAGGTATGGTTTCCTCATAGGGTTTTCCCATTTTTTCTGTATTTCTTCCATTTTTACCAGCCTCATTCTAGTTTGATTATTGGCGAATCCTTTCCAACGACAAGCACATAGTCTTTCAATGTCTGGAATTTATCGTTTCCAGATTCTAATAAGACTGCATCCTTGTATATGCCAAATCCAGTAATTTTTGAGATTTTACCTATCCTTGAAACGTTTTTACCTTTAATTACTAACCCCACGTATCCTTCTTTAAACTCAAGTGTGTCTACAACTTTCATCTCTGGAACCTTCATAACTAACGTCGAGGATGTTGGATAACCTTCTTTAGACAATACATTTGATCCGTCATGAAGATTCAATTGAAGTACATTCCCCTTCACCATTGTTTTATTAATTAATTTGAAGAGTTTCGTATTCTTTTCAGATTCATCAATCTTAAGGAGAGCAATGGATCCTTTTTTATCGAATAATACTCGGAAATATTCTTTTGTTTTAGGGATTTCAATAACATCCATAATTCCAACAGGGAAACTAGAATCTTTAATTACTCTCCCATTTACAAGGACGTCTCCGTTATGTAAAATATAGTTTACTTCTCTTCTATTGGTAGCATGTTTTAGGTAATCCCTTAGTAATATAGTAATTGGAATAGACATCTCCTTGGAATGCGGGCCAGGAATAGGTTTTATGGTCCACTCTTTGACTTTTCTCTCAATTCTCCAATTTTTTGGAGCAAATAATCTTTTTAATGATCTTCTCTGTCCTTTTCTCCCCACTTTACCACCTTATTCTCCCTTTCTCTCAATAGCTTTATCTCTCATTTCATCTTTTCTATTAACATCAATGATCTCTATATTTGATGGATGTATAGGATACTCAATTCTAGTTCCGTCTGCTTTCTCCACAACTGCACCGTCGACGTACACCTGGATTGCTTTGAGGTCAACTTTTGTAATTTCGCCCTCGTAGTCTTTAAAATCTCCCCTCATTATTCTAACTTTGTCACCTTTCCTTAATGGTAAAGATCTTGCGTTTATCTTGCCTCTAAGGCTTGCAGCTAAGTGAGCGGACATTAAGTTGTGTTTTTTATGAAAGGGTGCACTAAAGTGCCTTTTTCTCTGCTTTGATGGTTTTCCTGAGTATTTTTTCATCATTCTTATCTCCTCTATACAATGATACTTGAAACGTTGGCAATTCTAACCCATTTTTCAACAGCTTCTTTTGCAACTGGGCCCCTAACTTCAGAGCCTTTTGGAACGCCGTCTTCGCCAGTAATCACGGCTGCATTATCTTCAAATTTAATTCTAGTACCATCTATCCTCTTGTACTCTTTTCTTTGCCTGACTATAACTGCAGGTAAAACTTTCTTTTTTATATCGGGTTTTCCTTTCTTAACAGATACCATTACCATATCACCAATGCCAGCTTTTGGATATCTCCTGGATGTACCTTTGTAGTTTATTACCGCAACAATTTCAAGTTCTTTTGCACCAGTATTATCTGCACAAACTAATTTTGTTTTAGTAGTGTGAAATCTTCCAGGTCTTACAGTTGATCTGCCACGAGTGGCTCCCGCACCTTTTGCCATCAGATCACCTCAACTACAACAAATTTTTTTGTTTTACTTAATGGTCTACATTCCATTATTTTTACATTATCCCCTGTTTTAGCATTTATACAATCGGGGATGTGTGCTGAAACTTTAGTGCTTCTCTTTTCAAATCTTTCATATTTGTCAAGTTTAGCCAAATATTCTTTTTTAACAACGACAGTATTGTTCATCTTATCGCTAACAATTTTCCCTTCCATTAATTTGCCTCTGACAGGTAAAGTTCCGTGAAATGGACATTTTTCATTATTACAACTTTTTTTAGGTTCTTTTACATCGATGCCTATCATCACATCACATCCTTTTGATCCTTTCCTCTTCCTTCCCTATAAGTAAATTACCATCAACTTTTTTATTGTTAATCATTAGGATTATATTTTTTTTTATAAGTATTTTAACTTCTTTTTCTACCCTTAATTTTATTGTATTTTTTGTATCTTCAATGACTATTCCTTTAATGCCAACTTCATATCTATTTGAGCTTTGGATAACTTCAACTGTTTTCCCAAGGAGTATTATGTGATTCATGAAACTACAATCATATTTTTACTAAATCCAAGGTCAATTAATATTTTTTTGACCTTGTTTTTATGATCCCCTTGGAGTTCAATTTTTCCATCCTTTGATGTTCCGCCACAAGCGCATTTTGTCTTTAAGGTTGTACATAAATCCTTGATATCAATATTTGATGAATCTATTCCTTCAACGACCGTCATAAGTTTTCCAAATCTTCTTTTTTCAGTGAAAATGCGTATTTGTTGTTCTTCCCTTGCAATTTCTTCGCAAACGCAAAGATCTTTGGGAAGTCCACAAACTGCACAAATATCACTCATTTTGTTGCTCCTTTTCAATCTTTATAGTTTTCAATCTTGCTATAGTCCTCCTAAGCTCCCTTATTCTCCCGGGATTTTCAGGTGCGCTACCTGTAGCAAGTAATGACCTTTCCTTTGATAATTCGCTTTTAAGCTCATCTATGTTATTTTCAATTTCTTCAATTGAAAGGTCCCGTATATCATCTACTCTATATATTGCCATTACTATTCCTCTATGACTTAAACTTAATTTCATCAGGCAATGATACATCTTGAGGCATTATTTTAATTACTACCCCTATTATCCCTAATTTCTTCTTGGCAGGTGAATATCCAACTCTGACATGCTCAATTGCAGGATCTCCACATTTCTTTAGATACCCCTCTGCAAACCTCATTGAACGAGCTCTTTCACCACTAAGTTTTCCTGAAATCTTAATTTCTGCCCCTTTTGCTCCAGACCTCATTATCCGTCTAAGATAATTATAAGCAGCTCTTCTGTAATGCTCTCCTCTCTCGATTGCGCTAGCAAGTTGAAATGCCATTACATCAGCGTTGAGATCTGGATTTTCAATTTGCTGCACCTCTATTTGAGGATTTTCAAGATTAAAAGGAGGCTTTTCAAGTTGCTCTGTTAAATCTTTAATGGCCCTTCCTCTTTTTCCAATAACAATCCCTGGTTTTTGGACAAAAACAGTGACCCTTGTTCCAAGAGGATTTCTTTTTATATCCATACCTGCATAGCCAGCCCTCTTAAGTGAATCTCCAAGAAATTCATCAATCGTCAAATTGGAAACACTTTCCTCTATAAATTTCCTTTCAATGGCCATTATCTCTCCTCCACAATTATCTCGACATTAGTAAGTTCTTTGTTAGATGGCGATGCTCTTCCAAAAGCTCTTGGTATAAATCCTGGTATGACTCTTCCCCTATACGCGGAAGCGTGAACTATCCTTAGTCTAGATGAATTCAATCCTTTATATTCTGCATTTGCCTCTGCTTCTTTGAGAAGTTTAAGTAAAGTTTTTGATGCTTTTACTGGATACCTTCCCGCAAACCATTTTGAAAGCCCTTTTTTGTGGCCAACTTTTTTATAATATCTTTTGAAAGGTATTGGAGTCTCTAATTTCATCGTGCTTTCCAATAATTCCTTTGCTCTTTCGATCTTCATGCCTTTAATTGTATTACATATTTCCCTACTATGCTTTGGGGATATGTCCATATTTTTTCCATATACTTTTGCAGTTTTTGTATCATCTATATCAGTTTTTGAGTAAGGCATATAGATCACCTCAATGGAACATATTGTGACGACT
>JAAZKM010000031.1 GCA_012799835.1 Candidatus Methanofastidiosia archaeon | reverse complement strand
TTTCCTTTTCATTCTTCTCATTTTCTTCTTAACATGTTTCCAGCGCATTCTGCCTTTCTTTTTCCATTTTCGTGGTCTTTTGCCCATTATATCACTCAAGGATTATTTTTTCATCGTTATTTCGATAGTACTTACTGCCCTCTGTTCAACCTGCTCTGTTCCAATCTTTATGTTGGTAATCTTGGCATCTGGAATAAACCTGCTCTTCACAATTTCAGCAGTATCCACAGCAGTAGATATACTTCTTCCCCTAGCTTTTATCGTTATCTCATTCTCACCGGCATTAAATCCTGTAACTATAGCAAGAACATATGCCATTGCTTTTTTCTTTCCTACGAGTACGTCCATAATATCCCTTTAACCATAGTTCGTTGTAAACGCTAGAGAACTAGCATGAAAAAGTTTCGTTGCCTATTTATATACTTTTTGGTTAATCTGCATGATTTTATAACAATTTTATATAATTATCAATTAATTAAAGAAGATAAATTAATCAGTTTATTTTATTTATAGGTCTAATACCACTACCTTGACATTATCCTGATCAAGTAGTATGTCCCTCCAAAACACCTTAATGTTTATTGTAAATCTTGTCTCATAACTTCCAGGGGGCACCTTTGATTTGAATAAAAATGATTTTGATATCCGCTTGTTTGCCGGAAGTTGATCTTGAAAAGTAAACTTGTAACCGCCATATATTTTTTCAGAAGGATACTTATCAACAGACTCCACTTCTAACTCTGGATAGTCTGATGTGAACTCTATCCAATATTCCCCCTCTTTAAATGTTTCATCAGACTTCATATCTATCATCAAAAGCCCGTTTTGATCATGCTTTAACGACAACTCAGTTTTCAAAACTCCACCCAGATCAATCTTTTTAATATCAAATTTTGGCCTAAAAACCTGAATCCTTGTTTTGATCTTGACAGGATTCATAGCCACGCCTTCGTTATTCTTATACTTGATGGTGAATTCCAACGGGATATCTTTTCTTATTTCGGAGAGCTTTAGCACCTCCTTTTCCGCAACTACCTTGAAATTTGTGTTAGAAATCTTTCCTTTTTCCAAAACGATGGGGGGATTGGAATCAAACATAACAGTGTAAGAGGATGTCTCTATAACCTCTATTTCTATGGCGTTACTTTTTCCCTTATTCTCCAAAGTTAAAATCCCAAATTCTTCATTTGTTATTAGCATCTTGTTTGTTAAGACATTAACATTTGCAGATATTTTAGGATTTTTCTTGAAATTGAATACGCTGTCCTGTCCAAAATATAAAATCACAGGTATTAACACCAATACAATTACTATGAATATCCACTTTTTATTGACATTCATAAATATCGTAATTCATTATAGTTTAAAAGATTATCTTTTGATAATATTTATTTTTAATATTCAATAACTGGTATTCTATTTTTAATTTTCCATAAACATACCCCAAATTTTATAAATACTAAAAAATTAATCTCAATGGTATTCTATGACTACAGAAGCTCTTTACGAGAAATTATTAGAAACAATTTCTGAAGACGATCTAAAAGAAAGAATTCGTAAAAAAATTCAATCTGTTGGCGGTCTGTTATCAGAAGAAGGGGCGCTATTGTTAATTGCCGGAGAGCTTGGAATCAATATTGAAGATACGCCCAAAGAAAAAAAGCATTTCTTTATCTCAGATATAATGGATGGCATGCAAAATATTGATATTAGCGGCAGAATAATGAGAATATTTGATGTCAATGTATTCCAAAGAAAAACAGGCACTGAGGGAAGGGTGCAGAACATTATAATTGCTGATAAGACAGGCAGCATTAGAATTGTCTTTTGGGACGATCAAATTGAAAAACTTAATCAATTCAAAAGAGGGGACATTGTCACCATCAGAAATGGGTACTTAAGAAAAGGCTTTAACAATGAATTTGAAATTAGCCTTGGGAAAGAGGGTGTCATTTCCAGCGGTAGTGAGTCTACCGATTACCCCCCAATCAATTATGTAAAACTAAAAATTAGAGACATCGAAGATAAGATGAATAATATCGATGTCACCGGAAGAATTTCTACAATTTTTGGCATACGTGAATTTGCTAAAAAAGACGGGTCTATAGGAAAAGTCGGTAGTTTCATGATAATGGACGATACCGGTGAGATAAGGGTCACTTTATGGGATAAAAAAACAGAATTATTAAACTCGCTTGTAAAAAACGATCTCATTACAATTGAAAATGCCTATTCAAAAATGGGATTGGATTCAGTCGATTTAAATCTAGGTTTCTCATCAAATATTGTAGTTGAAAAAAATGAAAGGGATGATATCCCCAAATCAGAATCATCTAACCTTGCAATATCTGATGTCAAAGAGGATATGAGAAGCATTGATATTGAAGGATATGTTAAGGAAGTATACGAACTTAAAACGTTTAATAGGGACACCGGAATAGGTAAAGTGGGCAGATTTTTGCTAAGTGACGGCAATAACGAACTTAAAGTTGTTCTCTGGGATGATAAGGCCGATTATCTCGCGTCTTTAGTTCCGGGTGTTAAGGTAAGGCTTGAGTCATGCAACATAAGATTCAACAACGGTCTTGAAGCACACCTTGGGCTAGGTTCTAGAATACAGTCCTTTAAAACAGAAGAGTTTCATGAAAAGAAAATCTCTGATTATAAATTATCCGATAATGTTGATATTGTTGCCAGAGTTGATGGAATTGAAGGTGATTTTTTAATACTTATAGATGAATCAGGCACAATTCCCGCTTCCCTTGCTCAAATTCAAAATAAAAATTTTGCTATCGGGGATTCTGTAAAAGCACTTGGAACGCTTGAAAAAGATTCTGATGTATTCCATATCAAAGCCACCTCAATTGAAAAGGGTGAATATGACATCCCGCCTCTTGAATCCATCAAGAATCCTCCTCTCAAAACAATAGATAAACTTGAAAATAACGATTATTGCATAATTAGTCCTTTAATTAAAACTATAGTAAATGATGGGGACAATTTCATTGTCATTTGTGATGATGGATTTGGGAGTATTAGAGGTAAAATTAAAAAAGAAATACAACCCTGGAAGGAATACGATATTAAAGTCAGAGTTTATGAGAATAATAACTTAAAAGAGTTTTACGGGTACGGAATCGATGAAATCAATCCTGTATCCAAAGCTAAAGAAATCTTTATGGTGATATAATGGAAAAAATTAAAGATCTGGAAGATCTTCCAGGTATAGGGCCTAAAACAGCGGAAAAGCTAAGGGATGCTGGATTTAGAACTGTGGAGTCAATAGCTGTAGCTTCTCCAAAGGAATTATTTGAAATTGCTGAAATTGGTGAGAGTTCTGCCGCCAAGATAATTGAAGCAGCCAGGGAGGCTGCAGACGTTGGCGGATTTATTACTGCTACTGAATTACTAGAAAAAAGGAAATTTATTGGTAAGATTACTTCTGGAAGTAAAAGATTTGACGAATTAATAGCCGGCGGATTTGAAACTCAAGCCATAAGTGAAGCTTTTGGTGAGTTTGGATCAGGTAAAAGTCAAATTGCCCATCAGCTTTGTGTAAATGTACAATTGCCCATTGAAAAAGGAGGGCTTGATGGCGGGGCAATATTCATAGACACTGAAAGCACATTTAGGCCAGAAAGGATAATTCAAATGGCAAAAGGCCTTGGATTGGACCCAACTGAAGTGTTGGGCAGGATAAGGGTGGCCAGAGCTTTTAATTCTGATCATCAGATGCTGCTCACTGAAAAATCCGTAGAAATAATCGAATCAGAAAAAATTAAACTACTTGTAATTGATTCACTCACTTCTTCGTTTAGATCAGAATATGTGGGGAGGGGGACATTAGCTGAAAGACAGCAAAAGCTTGCAAGACATTTAAGAACCTTACATAGCATTGCATCTAATCAGGATGTTTGTGTATTTGTTACCAATCAAGTTTCAGCCAAGCCTGATGCTTTTTTCGGGGATCCGACAAGACCTATTGGGGGACATATTTTGGGCCACTCATCCACAATTAGGATATATTTAAGAAAAGGAAAGGGCGGACAAAGAATAGCAAGATTAGTTGACTCCCCAAACTTACCAGAAGGTGAGGCAATATTCTTTTTAACTGAAAATGGAATCGAAGACAAATAGGTGATTCATTGAAAAACGGAGATTTTGTTGAAATACAATATATTGGGAAAATTAAAGATACTGGCAAAATCTTTGATGTGACTGATGAAGCAAGAGCCAAACAGGCCAATATCTATAACGAAGGCAGTAAATACGAACCTGTAAGAGTTATTGTAGGGGCGGGGCATGTTATCAGAGGATTGGACGAATCCTTATTAGATATTGAAGTCGGAGAAACTAAAACTTTTGATATCTCCCCTGAAAAAGGATTTGGAAAAAGGGATCCTTCGCTATTGCAATTAATGCATCTAAATGATTTTAAAAAACACGGGATTTTTCCAAGGGCTGGACTAAAAATAGAGATCAATGGGCACTGGGCAACTGTCAGAAGCGTATCCAGTGGGAGGGTCAAATTGGATTTTAATCACCCGTTATCTGGAAAAAATCTACTATATGAGGTTACTGTCATTAAAAAAATTGAAGATCTGAATGATAAAATCAGCACCATTCTCAAAGTAAGGGCCCCGGGAATTGACATATCTTCACAAAATATAGTGCATGAAGATGACAAAATAAGCATTGGACTTAGGGGGATAAATCCTCCTTATAGATCGTCCCTTGAAGAATTTATCAAATCCGATATCCAGTCATACATTCCGGAAATAAAAGAATCTTCAATTGCCTATCTAGATTAAACTTTTAATTTTATAAACTAAACATTTATATTCATTATAGTTTTAATACCTCTAGATATTCATGGATAAACTAAAAGCTTTGATGATTTCTGTTGAGATCCCCACCTTTACTTATCTCCTTTCTTTCATCGGGGTCTCTCTTAGGGAAATTATCAAAGGAAGTTATCCTGAAAAAATGATCCAGCTTTTATTAATTAACTCCTTTTTAATTGTTTTATTTTTCGTTTTGGTTTACACAATTGGACATGTGGGTTACTCCAAAAAATTAGAAAATAAACAGAAAGAAGTTGATAAATACCCGATTATTTATGGTAAAAAAATAAGTGAAAAAAGAGATAGGTACATAAGATAGTCTAGTTACAACACCAGCTTCCTGATGATGCCTGGAGTCCAAAGGTATCTATATTATTTCCTGAAGTGTTATAGTCATAGTTAAGTGTTATCGGGATCTCAATCCGTTTTCCGCATCTATACCCTGCAAAATTAACATACATTGTATAGGTTAAGGAGTGATCGGATCCGGTAGCTGCTGTTCTTGTTGCTGGAGTTATACTAACTGTGAAGCATCTATTGCGGTATTCACACTCTGCGAGTTGATTTTGAAGAGATGCTATGGTAACTTCTTTAGACCTAATATCAGATTCAAGTCTTGATGCTTTTGAAGTCAGCGATAAAACTTCTCTTTGAAGAAGTCTTATAGTTGCATCACTATCCCCTTTATATTTCTCTAATTCTTTTTCAATGTCAACTATTTCACTTTGGTAACCACTTTTCTCTGCTTCCAACAAACCTTTTTCATATTGAAGCTTTGTAACCTGACCCTTTAATGAAGAAACTTCCACACTAAGATTAGAGTTACCCGAAGTCAGAGTTTGATTTGAATTGTAAAGTAATGCCAATCCTGCAACAGAACTTGCAAAAAGAATTCCGAGAATGAGAATTATAGCTATGGCAATAGTGCTAAAGCCGCTCTTTTTCTCAACTTCTTTGAAACTTTCCTTTACTCTATCCCTTTCTTCTCTTGTAGAAATTAACTCTCTTTTAAGATTTTCATTTTCCTGATTGATGGTATTAAATTTAGACTCTAGTTCTTCCTTTTTTTGTTTGTACTCTCTGGCCTTTTTTTCCCATCTTCTAGAAAATTTTTTCCATTTTGCGTCTTCTGCCATTAAAGTCCTCCCTCCTCAATAGCATTAATAAACTCGGTATAGGATATGGCCTGAAATTTGATGTAATCTGATATCACATCTGCAAAATCAGCCCTCCCCTCCTCTTCGTACTTAATTGCTTTTATTTGGAGTTCTCTAAGGGAATCAGGACTAAAAGTTGAATCACTGAATGCATCTTCACCGAAGAATGAATCCCACTTCTTTTCAAATCTTGATAGGATAAGATCTAAAGATTCATTGAATGACTGATTGTCATTTTTGGCATATATTGAAAATAATGTAGTTGCAAGGTATCTCTTTTCATCATAAGACATTAGGGCCATTTCTTTGTAAAGACTAGAATAATTCGACAATCTGTTTACGTAAGCCTCAGATATCTTCTTGAGTTTTATTTCTGTTTCCTCCAATCCACTTCCAACGCTGATGTTAAGATCCTCATTTGCCTGTCTCAAATATTCGCTTGAATTCACAGCATATCTTAGATTAGAAGATTTAGATAAATCCTCAATGAATTTCTGTGAGCGAGTAAGATTGGATTCAAAGATTAAAACATTAAACATATCTCTCCTATCTTCTGGTATTAGTTTAAGCGAACTCATTATTTCCAGAACTTTATTCAAATTTTCCTCTTTCTGTCCTTGATTGCTTTCAATAATGCCCTTCAATGCAAAATTGAGTGACATTTTTGAATTACTATTTGCCGCATCCTTTGCAAGGTGGAGGTACGGATTTTCTGGATCTATCTTTTCCAGATATAAAATCGCAGAAGTCGTGGCAGTATTGTGGTCTTCTGAAAGTATGCTAATCGGTATCGTCGTTAAAAGTAACGCGGGAATCAAAATTAGCATAGATATTTTCGTTGCTTTACTCATTTTTACCACATATTCTAGTGTATGAAACAATATAAAAGCATTATCTTGAAACGGTTTTAACCAAAGTTTCATAAAATGAAACAGTCAATTTTAATAATCTAAGTACACAACTGCTATTATGGACTATAAAGAGGCATGCAAGAAGCTTTCTGAAGAAATTTTGAACGGAAACATAAAAAATACCCGTCAGCTTGAATTAAAAAAATCCGAAATCGCTGCCCATTTTAATTTGAATAAGACCCCCAGAAATTCTGACATATTGGAATGTCTTGAAGAGAGAAAAGATGAGTTTGTTAATATCTTAGTAAAAAGGCCAATAAGAACTATGTCAGGTGTCGCTGTTATTGCCGTAATGCCTTTACCAAGCAAATGCCCGCATGGGAGATGTGTATATTGTCCGGGGGATGCTATTAACACCCCTCAAAGTTACACCGGGAAAGAGCCTGCAACAATGAGGGCATTAAGCTTTAAATTTCATCCTTTTCTTCAAACTTTTCACAGATTAAAACAGCTTTATAACACTGGCCACGAAATCGATAAAGTTGAACTTATTATCATGGGCGGAACTTTTCCTTCACAATCTTTTGACTATCAGGAATATTTTATCAGAGAATGCCTCAATGCAATGAATTATTTTGATCCCTTCGAAGACGAAATGAGTTTAGACAACATGTATGATATTAATTATGTCAATAATTCTCTTATTTCTAGATTTAACGGTCAAAACACCCCCAAAGACTTTGCATCGCACATATTGAGAAATGAACCTTTAACATTGGATATGGCCCAAAAGCTAAACGAGAAGTCTAAAATACGTTGTATTGGCATGACGTTTGAAACTAGGCCAGACTGGGCAAAAGAGGCACATTGTGACAGAATGCTATTGTATGGAGGCACAAGGGTCGAGCTTGGAGTTCAAATTATCTCTGATGATATATATAAAAAAGTAAACAGGGGGCATACTGTTTCTGATGTTGTCAAGGCAACAAGAATCCTTAAGGATTCTGGATTTAAAATTAATTACCATATGATGCCCGGATTACCTGGGTCTTCCCCTGAGGAGGATATCGAATCATTTAGAACAATATTCTCCAATCAGGACTTTATGCCAGATATGGTAAAATTCTACTCATGCCTTGTGCTTGAAGGAACTGAATTATATGATATGTGGATGCGAGGTGAGTATGAGCCATACACTACAGAAGAGGCGATGGAACTCATTCTTAAGATTAAAAACTTCATGCCGAAATGGGTAAGGACAATGAGAATTCAGAGAGACATTCCCTCAACTTTGATTCAAGCCGGCGTTAAACGTTCTAATCTTGGGCAAATGATTGAAGAAGAACTTAAAAAAAGGAATATTCATTGCAACTGCATTAGGTGCCGGGAAGTTGGGAGAAAGACCCATAAAGAAGGGATCTACCCTGATATCCAAAACATTAAGTTATTGCATGAGATTTATGAGGCATCTAATGGACTGGAATATTTTATTAGCTTTGAAGATGTCAAAAAGGATATTTTGATTGGGTATATAAGGCTAAGAAAGCCTTCAGAATATGCACATAGAAAAGAAATATCTAAAACTCCAACTGGAATAGTAAGAGAACTACATGTATATGGGGGTCTTATTCCAATAGGTGATAAAAAAGAATCTGGATGGCAACACCAGGGGTACGGTAAAAAACTATTGCTTGAAGCAGAAAAAGTTGCAAGAGAAGAATTAGATTTAAAAAAAATGGTAATAATATCTGGCATTGGAGCCAGAGAATACTATAGAAAATTTAAGTATAAAAAAGAAGGGCCTTACATGTCAAAGATCCTTTAGTAATGCTTGGCAAATAGGATAACCTTCTTCGCGTCTTCACCACACACAATACATTTTTTCTCTAAACCATTCTGATCCAAAGGTATGCAACAAGAAGTAGCGCCGGTATCCTCTTTGATTTTTTCTTCACAAATACCTTTTTCACACCAACTGACTTTTGCAATTCCTCTTTGATTATTCAAAATATCTGATAATTCACCATAGTCTTTAGGTAAAAATGTATTTTTCTCTAGAAACTCTTTAGCATTGGAAAATAGTGAATCCTGGATATCTTCCAAAATCTTATCCACTTCTTGGGCCAGATTATCCATCGATACAAATATTTTCTGGGAATTGTCACGTCTTACAATAACGGCTTTGTTTTCCTTGACATCCCTCGGACCAATTTCTATCCTTATTGGAATTCCCTTTAACTCCCATTCATTGAACTTAAAACCTGCAGTATAACCTTCCCTGTCGTCTAATTTAACCTTGTATTTTTTTCCAAGCAATTCTTGAATTTCCTTACATCTATTAATTACTTCATCCCTGCCCTCTTTGAAAATAATAGGGATAATAACTATTTTTATTGGGGCAGCTCTTGGAGGTAAGATAAGGCCTTTATTATCACTATGGACCATTACTAAGGTGCCAATAGTCCTAGTTGTCATCCCCCATGAAGTTTGCCATACATATTTTTTTTCCTTGTCTTTATCTTCAAACATAATGCCAAAGGCTTTAGAGAAATGTTGGCCCAATAGGTGGGAAGTTCCAGCTTGCATAGCTTTTTTGTCTGCCATCAATGATTCAACAGTCATAGTATAGACTGCGCCTGCAAATTTTTCATTTTCTGTTTTATATCCAGGTATAGTTGGAACTGCAAGCAAGTATTCCATTACTTCCCGGTAGACATCAAGCATCTTTTTTACTTCTTCTTCAGCCTCTTCCTTAGTAGCATGAGCGGTATGTCCTTCTTGCCATAGGAACTCTCTAGTTCTTATGAAAAGCTTTGTCATTTTTGTTTCCCACCTAACAACATTAGCCCACTGGTTTATCAAAAGAGGCAGATCACGCCAACTCCTTATCCATTTGGCATACATTGAATACATGATAGTCTCAGAAGTTGGTCTAATTGCAAGTTTTCTCTCAAGAGGTATGTCCCCACCGTGAGTTACCCATGCAACTTCAGGTGTGAATCCTTCTACATGCTCTTTTTCCATCTCAAAAAATTCTTCAGGAATAAATAATGGAAAATAAGCATTTTCATGCCCCGTGTCTTTAATTCTTTTATCTAGAAAATCCTTAATAGTTTCCCATATTGCATATCCATATGGTTTTATAACCATACATCCTTTAATGGGAGAATAATCAGCAAGGCCTGCCTTTACAACAATTTGATTATACCATTCGGAAAAATCTTCATCTCTAGAAATGGTAACTCCAAGATCTTCAGCCATTAATAGCACCTGTTGGAGTTAACCTAAGGTAATTTAAAAAATTATCCTAGTTTTGTTGAAAATTAATCTCCAAGCTGCTAAACTTCAATGTTTGGAAGGTGTTAATATACGAACAGTATCAGAAATTTTATGACATCCTAAAAATAAATTTTTGGTGTATGGCTTTTCTATTAGATGAATTTTAAGATTTTACATTCGCCCATTAAAACAATAGATTACAACTAAATTAAATCAAGTAAGGCTATAAAACCCCTCTTTCTCTAAGTATTTTAATGGAGTCAACTACTTCGTCTAACTCTAAGTTTAAACTCTCTGAAATCTTTTGAGGGGAATATAATTCCTTCAAAACAATTTCAATAAGAATCTTTTTTTCTTTTTCCCCAAGATTTAAATCATCTACAGTTGTCAGTATTTTTTCCTTTAACTCAGAAATTGATCTTTCTATGAATGCCTTTGCATTATCAATTTCAACTAGTTCATTTTTTAAATAATCCAAATTTTCCTTTAATCTACCAATTATTCTAATATCTGAATCAAATTTGATATCATCGTAAAATTTTTTATATTCTGGATACCTTTCAAAAATCGAATCTAGATCAATTTCTTCAGTTTTAATAGAAGCATCAAAAACTCTTGGCGCCACAAAAAGCTCCATTCGGATGTTGTCTTTTATCTTGAAATATTTTCTAGGGCTTCCTCTTTTCTGCTTTAGGATAAATAAATCTATTAATCCCAAATCTTGCATTATTTTAAGATGTTCATTTATGGCCTTTTGACCAACTTCTAATCTCTCAGCTATCTCTGTTGTATAGCATGGAGAAGTGGCTAACATTTCCAATATCATTCTCCTTGTTTGATTGCCTAAGATATCGAATATTTCCTCAGTTGTTGCCATGTTATCTCTATAACTTAACTATTAGTTAACTTATTTAAATGTTTCGCAAATTAATTATCCTGATTATGTCATACGTTGGGTAATACAGGTAAATTTAATAATGTTAAATTTGAATTATCTTCATGATTTCATTAACTACTGATTTTGATGACTTTTACTCTGGGCAAATGAAAGGCATTATTTATAAAATAAATTCTGACGCTAAAGTAATTGATATCACACATAAAATAAAAAGGCATTCTATATACGAAGCAGCCTATGTTATTTCTAATTCTTACTCCTTTTTCCCCAGCGGGACAATTCATGTAGTTGTAGTGGATCCTGGAGTTGGCACAGATAGGGCCCCTATTGTTATCAATTTTGATGGCCATATATTTGTGGGCCCTGATAATGGCATTTTCTCTTTCCTTGATGGAGAAGTTTTTAGAATAAATCTTGATACTCTAAGTCAAGAATCTTTCAAATACGGTATTGTTTCAGTTTCCAATTCTTTTCACGGGAGAGACGTATTTGCCCCTGCAGCTGCATTACTAGACATCGGTATAATGGATTTTTTAGAAAGGACAAATCAGCACGTAACACTTCCATTTAAAAAAGAAATTAGTAAAAATACAGCTTTAATATCTGTTCTTTATGTTGATTCATTTGGCAATATTATTTTAAATTTGAAAAAAGAGGATGTCAAAATCAAGGGGATTGAAGTGTTTGGGATAGATATTCCTGTTCTTACCCACTATGAGGAGGGGAAAGAATTAGAATTAATTGCGTTATATTCCTCTTCAGGCCATCTTGAAATATCAAAGTATCTTGGAAATGCTAACTCTACTCTGAAGGTAGGGCCCGGTGATTTATTAAGGATTAATCTAAAAAACTAATATAGATATTATCACTGTAATCGCACCAAGTCCGATACAAAAATAGGAGAAATTTAATCTTTTTGCAAACTCTAACAATAATTTAATCACTATTATCGATGTGACAAATGCACTTACTAGTGCAGGAAGCATGTTTTTCACAATACTTACATCGTTAACTTCTAAGATCATCCCTCCGATTATTGCAGGTATCGACATCAAGAAAGAAATTCTTAGAGCCTCTTCTTTATCGAATTCTCGCCCCAATAGGG
>JAAZKM010000030.1 GCA_012799835.1 Candidatus Methanofastidiosia archaeon | reverse complement strand
CAATAACTAGTGAGTATCTCGAAGAAGCCAAAACAAGAGGTATCAAAATCATTCCATTCCCAATTGAAAAAGATAGAACAGATGGAGAATTAGCTGTGGATTATGCTATCAGTTTAGGTTCAAACGATATCACCATACTCGGAAGTTTCAAGGAAGAGCTCGATCATGCCTTGGGAAATTTATTTCTACTTTTTAAAATTGATAAATTTGGAATTAAATCAAAACTACTCACCCAAAAATACGATATAGAAATAATAAACAAAGAAAAAGAGTATCTTGGAAAAGTGGGACAAGAATTATCTCTCATTCCTATTTCTGAAACTGTAGAAGGCCTTAACATTGTAGGTAGCCGATATAATCTCGTAAATGCAAAAGTTCATATGGGTCAAACCTTGACATTGAGAAACATGATAGTTAAAAAAAGGGCAAAAGTTTATTTTAATAAAGGTAAAGTTTTATCTATACTAAAAAGATAATATATTAAGGTGATCCCATAACAGACCTTTCAGATGCAGAATTTCAAAGATATAAAAGACAATTAATATTAAAAGATTTTGGAGAGAAATCACAAAAGATTTTAAAGGATTCCACTATCACCGTATTTGGTTGTGGGGGTTTGGGATGCCCAACAGCAACTTATCTTGCTGCAAGTGGAATTGGAAAAATCAATCTAGTCGATTTTCAAAAACCTGAACTTTCAAATCTCAATAGACAGATAATGCATTTTGAAGAGGATATAGGTAAAAAGAATAAGTCAGATTCACTTAGAGAAAAACTAGAAAAACTAAACAGCTCGATAAAGATAAAATCATTTTCTTTAAAAGTTGATGAAAATAATATTTCTAAATTTAAAGAAAGTGATGTTTTAGTTGACTGTTTGGATAATTTTGAAACAAGATATCTTTTGAATAAGTTTTCATTAAAAGAAAAAATCCCCTTAATTCATGCTGCAGTTGAAGCTTACTATGGTCAGATAACTACCATAATCCCAGGAAAAACACCGTGTATACAGTGCCTATTCCCTGATATGCCAAATAAAAAGGATGTCTTTCCTATAATTGGTCCAATATGTGGCGTCTTAGGATCGATTGAAGCTATGGAGGTTATCAAAGTACTTTTAGGAATTGGGGATACACTTTCTGGAAAATTGCTCATTGTGGATATTAAATGCATGGATTTTGACACAATTAATTTTAAGAGAAGAAATGATTGCCCAGTTTGTTCTGAATGTTTTTCATAAAACTAATTTTTAATAATTAGAAATACTTATAAATGATTGAAAAAGCGTAAGAGTAGATGATTTCAAATAATCCAAAAAAATTATTAATCCTTCTCGGTAGTATTGCTTTTTTAGCCCAGGGAGATAATTATGCCGCGGCTCCATTGATTATAAGTATCGCAGAAGACTTGAATCTTTCAATTCCATCGGCAGCATTATCTATTACAGCATATATGCTACCATTTGGCATTTTCACATTATTTTTTGGACCATTGGCGGATAGATATGGAAAAGCCAAGATACTAAATATTGCATCTTTTTGCACCGCTATTTTTAGCATATTGTGCGCATATTCATTTGATCTAATATCACTTTGTTTGCTTAGGGCAGTCAATGGCGCTTTTGCAGCAGCAGTTTTACCCGTCGCAGTATCCTTAGTCGGCGATAGTTTTGAAGACTCAAAAAGGCAAAATGCCCTAGGTACTGTTATAGGAATGATGTTTTTTGGTGGGGCTGTATCCCCTGGAATTGGCGGGATAGTTTCTTATTATGGGTCATGGAGACTATTATACCTAATATATGGTGTTGCAGAACTTATAGTAGCATTAATTATGATAAAAAGTTTGGAAAGAAATCCTGGAGTTATTCAAAGTTTGAATTTCATAGATGTATATAAAAAATCATTTAGTAATAAGAGTTTGATAAAAGTCGTAAGCATTCTCTTTTTTGTAGGATTTTCTGTTTTTGGTAGCTTCATGTTTTCTGGAAATTTTATTCAAGAAACTATGGGATATAATATCCTTTTTGTAGGTGCGTTGTTATCACTATTTGGGCTATCCACTGCAATCACTGGTAGAAAGGCTGGAACATTAAGGCAAAAAATTGGTAATAACTTACTTATTTATGCAGGTATTGTTGGATGCTTTTCTTGGGGATCTATGATTTTATGGAAAAATCCGATCCTGATGTCTTTATCCTTGATTGGATTTGGATTTGCATTCATAATAATCCAATCTACAATAATTCAAACTGCACAGCAATTAATGCCTAGCCAACGAGGTACCGTTATGTCCCTTGCCTCGTTTAATATGTTCATAGGTGGCGGAATAGGAACTTTTGTAAATGGAAAAATTTTGAGTTCATTTGGATTTTTACCCATATTTCTAATAGCTTCGATTATTATCTTTATGGCAGGATTAGTAATTAATCGTCATTTGAAATCTAGAGCTTAAAGACATTATAATGAGGCAGTATACTGTAAGATTAATAAAACAGGGATATGTGTGTCCTACGTAATGGATAATCAAAGTTAATAAAATATTACATAAGAAGCATTTTTACTTATTTGTCCCCCAAAAATCCTACCTCAATATAGTATTGATCACTTACGCCGATCATATAAGTT
>JAAZKM010000029.1 GCA_012799835.1 Candidatus Methanofastidiosia archaeon | reverse complement strand
GGTGAAAAATCGTTTCTTTAAAATTCTTTCTCCAGGGAATATTCACCGCTTCAAAGGTATGTTGAGAAACAAGAGGCTCTTTGATTCCACCTTGGTAGGTAAAACCTGTAATGATTGCCGAATGCTGAATTCTGTTTTGATTATTTCTGTATTGAATAATATCTCCTATTTCCAATAAATCTGCTATAGAAGCATTATAGGAATCGTCTCCTTTTATGGAGACGGTTTTTGCTTTTATACCAAAGCCCTTTTCCTGTGTTACGGTGCGAATATACCAATATAAAGAAGCAGCTACTGCCCAACAAATCGATGCTTTGCCATTTTGATACCACCAGGGATGGGTAGGGTGATAATGATTTTTAGCACCTCCTGCCCTTAGGCATTGAGAAATAAAATTAGTACAGTCGTTGCCTTGGAAATAAACATAGTCAGGATTCGGTCGCTTTCCGTATTTTATGGCATATTCTACGGCATTTTTTCGATTATACTTCTCACTCATAATAAGGGATACCTCCACTCTATTATTGACTTATTAAAAGCATATAAAGTCTAAAAATTCTTAGTAAAAAGAGCCTTTTGCTGTGAAAAAGACTGATACAAATTTACTAATGGAGAAATCGTTTTTTCAGCAAATATAATTGTTGTTTAGGTTAATTTTTTATAGTAGTATAACTATAGGATGTTGTCGATTATTGGAACCGATTTTCGTATTATGTAAAAATCTGTTTATTTTGTATTTTATATATGGTATAATTGGAAGGAGCAGGTTAATGGAAATAGAATCATTGTTAAAATTAATGGCACTAGGAGTTCCTGAAACAGTCTTAAATTTATTGATTGGATTAGTTTTATGTAGAGATAATGTGAAGAAGAATTGGAAAAGTTTTATTTTCAAAATGGTTGTAAGTAGTATTGTGATTTTAACTATGATCTATTTTGTAAGACGAACATTTAACAGTTTTACAATGATTGCAGGAATTATGACAGCAATATATATACTTATATTTAAAATAGTATGGGAAATGAATTTTCGACAGAGTATTCTATCAGGCTGTAGTACAATGTTTTTTTTGATTTGCTTGGAAACATTAACAATACCCTTATATAATAAACTAATAATTAATTTTCAATATAATAATTTTTTGGAAGGGTCTGTTCTTTTTACACCTTTCCTAAGATTATTACATATTATTGTTTTTTTAATATTTACAAAGTGGAATTTACGTAATAATGAATTAATTAGCGGCGAATGGGCAAAGCAAAATAGTTATTCTAAGACAGCAATTGTTATTATTATCATTTCAATCTTTTGGTGTATGCTATCGATGCTTAATTATATGGATTTTAATTATAAGTTAGCATCTTTTGGAGAGGAACTATCTTTTTTGGTGGGAAATGTAAGGCTGATATTTTGGATGATTATATGGTTTTTTATATTTTTACTAGTTCTTTTATATTACATTTTTAACTTTTTAGACACTCAAAAGATGTTTGATATCTCTATTGAGGAGATATTCAATCTAGTTGGAGAAGAGTTATCTAAGCCAGAAATTAAAGACTGTATCGAGATTCTCCAACAAAAGTATAATGAGAAGGGGGGAGAATGAATGATTAAGAAACTATTAGTTATGCTAGGAATAGCGGCTACTTTTATGGCAGTATTTACTACTACTGTTGGGGCATGTGCTGCTATGTTTGGCGAAACTCAGGTTCCAGAAGCACTCCAAAAAGACTTATAAGAATCAAGATAACGGGAAGTTTTTCCTTCCCGTTATTCTCGTGAAGGGGTGAAGCAATGAATGTATTTGCAGCTAATCGCGTTCACAACATGCAAAGGGATTTAATCATTGAAAAAACGGAAGGATTATTATCCAATATAACTTGTAGCCAAGATAGTAAAGAGTATTTAAAAACATTAATCGTAGAGGTAGTCACTGGTAATTTTTATTCGATGAAAAAAAACCAGCAGTGGTCGGTTTATCAAATTTTAAAGATTCGGATAAGACAAAACGAAAGAACTATATTAAACCATGCAACCAAGGCAATCGAAGACATTCAACTGGATAATGAAACTAGAAATTGCCTCAATAGTTTAGGCATACAGGGAGAAATAAAAGTAGCTAAGTTTTTAAAGGCAGCTGCACAAGAAGTACAAAAGCAAGTGGAACAAGAAAAGATACAAAAAGGAACTTGGATTGGGTGAAAAAATGAGTATAATAGACAATACAGCCGAAAACCTTGCAAAACAAGTAAAGAAGGCTTCGCCACATGTGGATGAGCAGATAGTTAAATATTATTATACCCGAGTACTTAATCATCTTATTTTTTATTTGATTTGTGTACCTTTAATCATTTTATTCAATTTAAAAATATCTTCATTCATTATTGTTTTTATGAGTTATGTTCTCTTACGCAGATGTTTTGGCGGCTCTCATATGGAAAGTGATATAGGGTGCTTGGTGTTAAGTGTCATTACGATGGTAGGGGGGACTTGGGTATCAAATTATATTAAGCCTTCTATTGCTTTGATTATTGCAATATACATATTGACTCTTATAGTGGTCAAGTGGACTGGTATTGTCGATTCTCCTAAAAAAAGAATTGTGAAATTACGGGCGGCTTTTACAAGACAAGGCTACTTTACAATAGCATTCTTAAGTCTTACTACTTTAGTATTATATTATTTTGATGAAACGAGAACTATGACAAGTGCTGCTATAGTCGGGGTATTAATAGAATTAATCAGTTTGATAATCGGGAAAATTAGATACAGATAGGAAGTATAATATGAATATTTACAAGCTCATTGAAGAGCATGAAGAAGAGTTGAAAAATGATCT
>JAAZKM010000028.1 GCA_012799835.1 Candidatus Methanofastidiosia archaeon | reverse complement strand
CTCCATTAAGGAATGGAATACGGCAGTCAAAATCACACCAGTCCCGATTGGCCCTCCGGTCAATTGCTAATGTATTATAGAAAAGCGGCTCCAAAATATCATTAAAGAAGTTCTTCTTTTTGTCTTTCTCATATAATAGTGTGCGCAAAAAGTCCCTTCGGCCAGTACCCCAGTTAGCTGGATTTCCTTTATCATCCTTTCCCACCCCCAGCCAACCTTTCTTCTGGAGAAAATATAGGAATACCAATTGGCCCAATAACTTTTTGGCAAAATTCGTAGTATCGACTTCCTTGGCCTCAAACTCTTTTCTAACTGCGGAATCCTTTTCAACAATACCGTCTAATTCTTTTTTTAGTTTTTCAAATAACATCTTATATTCATCAAAGAATCGATCAGTAACCCTTTCAATACTGAATGCCTGCTCGATTGATTCAATAGTGGGGTTCTTATCTTCGCTAATTAAGAATGGAGTAAGATGCTGTTGGGCAGTATGGCTTGGCTCGCCTTTACCGACCAGGAAAGAATAACGACGGGCATCGGTCAATTCTCTTTTTGTTTTTAATTTCTCTGCTTGTTTGTCCAGGCGATAAGTCATGCGAACAAAGGAAAAACGCCATTCAAGGGATCCATCAACATAAAAAGCAGCCAGGGCAGCTTCCTTATTATTATCATTCAAATACCACGCTACGAAGTTTCTTTGCATGGTGCGAGCTCTGTCAAGGGCCTCCCCTCTTCTTAGATGTATAACTAGCACATCTAGCTCTTTACCATTCGAGTCGGTATATTTCCCGATACGTTGGTATTTCTTAACTCTGTCAGTAAAAGCGCGAGGAATATAGGCCCCTGTCCGATTAAAGGTTCTATTCAAATCAATATCTATCATATTCCGGATAAAGTGACTGTACCTGCCTGCATCAAATTCCTGTTCAAAGGTGTTTTTAATTATGTTCCTGGCTTCATATATTTCCATCACGCATCACCTCCCACCAGGTATTCAGACAATACAACTTCCCGTTTATCATTCCTTTGTTTTTGTGGCTTATCATAATGATCTTCCAGGATACTTCCCGGAATGTTCTTTTTTAAAATACCCATGATTTTTAAAGGGGTTATATCTTTTTCCTTTTCGATTCGCTGCTTTATTCGTTTGCTGGTATTCTTAGCGATGATTCCGAGTTCCAGAGCTTTTAGCGCTGCTGTTAAAAATTCCTCGTTTTCGTCTGTATAACCTTTGTAATATCTGATTTCACTGCTTTTCAGCAATTGGATCAGGAATTTTTCATTTGACCGACCGCCTGTACTCTTTTTATATGACACTTCTTCAGAAGTAGCTAAATAGAATTGTATTTTATTATCTTCCAGCATTGTATAATAGTCTCTTGGAATAGTTCGTCTTGGTGTATCGGGTTCACACGCCAAAATATCATTTGCTTCAAAAAAACCAAGTTCCCGGCAATCTCCATTTTGATTAATAAAGGTTTTCTTCAAGTTCCCTCGGCGGAAAAATGTGATTAGCTGATCCTCCAAATCATTTTCGTGCTTCTTGGATGAACGTGCTTTTTTAGGTATTCTTTTAATCTTTTCGAATAACTCCGGTTGCTCATCTCTGATTGTACGCAATAACTGTAATTGTTCTAATTCTGTACGCTCGTCTTCGTCTTCACCTTGTATTAACTTTTTATCATTCAAGCGTTTATATAGTTCTGCTCCTAAGATATCATGCGTAGTGACAATTTCATCCTCAGTTAAGTAACGGGCATCTTCCCCCAGGGCATCATGAAAAGCCTGAATTTTTGTTTTTATGTTATCCTCAAGATTCAGTTCATTATCTGTCTGGGCAGTGGGGAAAAAATTATAAATAATAATTCGGGGATGTTTTGTACCTACTCGATTAACCCGTCCCACTCTTTGTAATACTCGGGTAGGATTCCAGGGTAAGTCATAGTTGATAATCACATTGGAACGATGGAGATTAACGCCTTCAGCCAAAACATCGGTCGTAATTAGTATACGAATATCGTTTTTAGGGTTATCGAAATTTGCATCAAAATTTTCTCTGATTATGTCCTTTGATATGGAAACACTTTTATAGCTGTGACCCGGAGTTAACACCCCCCCTGTACTGCAATAAAACATTACCTTCTCCGGAAATGTTTTATATAGATTATCAAGTAAGTATTCTCCGGTTTCCTTCGACTCAGTAAATATCACGATCTTGTTTTTCCTAAGGAGTTTATCCTTTTTTAAATCGTCTGTAAGCTCAGCAATTTTGGGGTCATTATCAATTTGGTTCCACAATGCTTGCATTTCTTTAAGCAATTCCAGATCTTTTGATAAGCAGGACAAAAAATCATCTTTGAATTCAGATGTATCATATTTTTCAATTTTATCTTGGTTAACTAATTCTAAAAGTGCTGCTTCATCATCATTGTCCAGAAAATGATATACATCGATTTTACGGCTTATATACACTACCCCGCCGTTATACATCTCAATAAATTTTTCATACGAATCAATGAATCTTGCCAGGGTATTCCGGAATGCAAAAAAACTGCTTTCCAATCTTTTTACCAGTATGGTTTTCATAAAACCGCGCAGGTTTCTTTGAGATTGGTTTTCAAATTCCGGTAAGGGTTCTTTAAGGAACAATAAAGGCGCATATCTAGCATAGGAGAGTTGGCTAATATACTTAATAGTATTTTCGAATGTTTTTTCCGTTTTATTATCAAACTGGTAGACGAGTCGTCTGGGATCATCAATTTCAGGGAAAAAAAGTCCTTGCTGTCTAATATCTTCACTAAAATATTTTTTGATTGCGCTTCTGGTGCGTCGAACCATAACATACTTGAGAACCTTTTCCCGGACTTCCTTGGATGCCCTTTTAACCTCCTCCGCATATGCCGGATCATCCTTTGGGTGTTTGTTAATATTTCTCCTTAAGCCTTGAAAGAAAGTATCCAAGTTAGCAATACCGGGTATAGTGCTCCTTTTAGGAATCTGAAAGAGTTTTAACTGACTGTAGATATCTTCGATTTTATTATTTAATGGAGTTGCTGACACCAATATAATTTTTTTACCGAAACATATTTGGAGTAGTTTTTCATAGCCTTCTGTTATCTCATTTCTAAAACGGTGCGCTTCATCAATAAATACGTATTCGAATTTATCCGTTCCGTTCGCTATAATATCATCCAGTTTGCCAAGTGATTCAACTCTAAACCCGCGAATACCAAATTCAAAAAACGTATCATACCAATAGCTCTTCAATATAGGTGGACAAATTATAAGCTTTTTGCCAGGTAGTTGTTGTGCCAACAATGCCGATATGTATGTTTTGCCTAATCCTACTACGTCTGCAAGGAAGACGCCGTTATATGTCTCCAAAATCTTTTTTGCTGCAATAACGGCCTGCTTTTGGTATTTCAATTGTTTAAAATCCTGCGGCAGATAGGTTTCAATTTCTTCCTCATTTATATCTTCTTTTAAGTATTCGTAAAGAAATTTTAAATAAAGCTCATAAGGGGATATGTTATCATTCAGCCAGGTTTTTGTATTAACGGTTTCGATATATTCCGAAGTCAAATCAACTGCATCTTTCCATAGGTCTTCAAACTTTTCCAGTGCATAATTTACATCAGAACTATTCTTTAATTCCACATTGAATTCATAATTATCGACAAACCCTGATTCTGAAAAATTACTGGAACCGGTTATAACCCTACCATAATCAATTTGCTGATCATTAAATCGGCTAATATATACTTTGGCATGAATGTCAGCACTTGGATAAGCTTTGATCTCTAGTTTCCTGGTAGTTAAGAACTCAATGAATTTCATAATCCCTACTTCTGTTTCGAGTCTGTCTTCTGAAGTTTCTAATTCATTAACAACATTTTGTGAGAAATATTCCCGGGTATTTTTATGTGATTCAAAATAAATCTCTCCGGCGTTGCGGTGTTCTTCGATGATTTCGTAAGTTTTCTTATCAACGTTAAGACCAACAAGAATGCGAATCTTTTCGATGTTCTCAAAGGACTCGTATAAATGAAAAAATCCGCTGGTACGAAAATATCCTACAAGTACATCAAAATACTGCACATGTTTTAATGTCTTTTTGAAGCGGTCTAATAAACTGGCTCCGGGTTCATTGGTAAAAAAGGTTAAATCATTATGCATTACCAATATAATAACCTCCATCAGTTAAAGATATCAGATGATACACAGTATTAACATCGATAGTATTGAAATAGTCTACTATCCTGTAATGCATTACCATTAAAGCTTTCTGAGTTTTTCGGCGATTACCCCTGGCGGAATTGAATAACAATTCCCTCCCCATGAATCAACCTCCTAAATTATACCTCAATTTAATATAATAAGGAAATTTGTTCTAGAATCCGACAATATATAAAACCAGCCCCAATGTGCTTCTTGCGAACTTTAGGTTCAGATAAAGGGAAGTAAAGTTTGCCCCCTCAGCATTTATCAAATAACCCCATCTCATCCATTTCGACATACCACTCCATCTTATCCAATGCCAATAACTGATTTATCTGAAGTTTGTGTAATTGCTGGCGCAGTCGCTTGG
>JAAZKM010000027.1 GCA_012799835.1 Candidatus Methanofastidiosia archaeon | reverse complement strand
CTCAATGCTTAAAGCAATAGGTAAGTCAATCAATATTCGTGTTTCGGGCATTGCTTCAACAATTCTAAATTCAATAAAACAAGTAGCATAATGGGAACAAAATCTTTTGAAATTAAAATTTATTATACAGGATTTTGCACTTATGAAATTGAAGCGCAAGATAAAGCAGAAGCAATTATAAAAGCACGAAATCTTCCTATAATTCAAAATGAAGTTATAAGTAATTTAGAAAATTGGGGAGATGCTGATACTGCAATAGAAATTAAAAATGAAGAAGACAAAATCTGAACTACCACTAAATTACATAACTGTAAAGACTACAAAAAGCCGTATTGATAAAGGCTTATTGGCTATCCCTGTTTCATTAATTGAATTATTTCCCAAAACTGGAAATAAAATATTTTTAGTCAATGAAAAAGGAAACACTGAAGTTAAATCTTTTACACCATACAATAGTAGTAGCCGTGAATGTAGAATTGGAGGATTAAGATCATTTTACAATTTCTATAAAATTTCAGATGGAGATGAATTAGTTATTCAATTGCTTGATGATAAGAAATTTAGAATAATACCTGAGAAATTATTTAAAGATATTCTGAGCATCAATATATTTGAATTTGAAAATTCGACTGATGATAATGAAACTGACAATCTTTTATCTAAAATTTCTGAGATCACCAATCTATCAAGAAATGACTTTCTAAAAAATGAATATATTTTGCTTTCAAATAAAGAAATAGAACATAGAAAAAAAATAGAAAAAAGCACAACCTTTGTAAGAGAGAGTGTTCCTATTTCAATTCGTAAGATTTTACTTGAGTTATACAAAGGGAAATGTCAAATTACAAACTTTACATTCTTAACAAAAAACGGTAGTCCTTATTTTGAATTGCATCACATTGACCAAGAAAAAGGAAATCACTTTAAAAACTTGCTTGTCGTCAGTCCAAATACACACGCTCAATTTACTTATGCAAATCTTGAACAAAATTTTGATAACGAAGGTTGGTTAAGAAAAGTAAAATTCAACCAAAATGAATATACTGTGTTTCAAATAATTGACAATTTGCCTAAAGAATTTGAAAAAGAAATACATTTTTAGTGGGCAGAGAATATGAAAGAGTTGCCTGACAATTCTGTTCACTTAATGATTACTTCGCCACCTTACAATGTTTCGAAAGAATATGACGAAGATTTATCACTAAAAGAGCATTTACAACTTTTAGAAAACTCATTTAAAGAAACATACAGAGTTTTAGTGAACGGTGGACGGGCTTGTATAAATGTAGCCAACCTTTGAAGAAAACCATACATACCAATTTCTGACTATATTTCCAAAATGATGATAGAAATTGGTTTTAATATGCGTGGAGAAATTATTTGGAATAAGGCAGCAAGTGCAAGTCCATCAACAGCTTGGGGTAGTTGGCAAAGTGCAGCGAACCCAATTTTAAGAGACATACACGAATATATTTTGGTTTTCTCAAAAGGCGACTATAAAAGGGAAAAAGGAAAAAAAGAAAATTCCATAACCAAAGAACAGTTTATGGAATGGACAAAATCAATATGGACAATGAACGCAGAAAGTGCAAGAAGAATTGGACACCCTGCACCATTTCCAGAAGAACTACCTTACAGACTAATTCAACTTTATTCGTTTAAAGGAGACATAATCCTTGACCCTTTTTTGGGAAGCGGAACAACGGCAGTTT